>JBBQHY010000310.1:0-3240 GCA_038324415.1 Pseudanabaenales cyanobacterium
TCACGATAAGGCAAGATCGAATCACCTTGACTAGTTTGGAGATATTTTAAAACATTGCCAAAACTGGGGCGCAAATGCTCTGCGGCAAATAGAGAATAACCACCCGCAGGTAAATCTCGTAATGCCTGTAATTTATCTAAAAGTTCAGTATTACCTATATTTTTAATTAAGACTCCAGGTAAAAGTAGAGCTGCTGATGTAGCAATACCAACTAAAGAAGGCTCAACCCCTTGCTGGAGAAAGACGCTAGTATCAGGAGCATAGGTCATCGGAACCAATAGATCTACGTCCCCTCGACTAGTCCAAGCCTCCCAATTTTGTTGAATTTTATTAATACGATCTAACGACTTCCAAGGAAATACCGCCGCCGAAATTATGGTTTGGGGTTTAATTTGCTTGATTTCCTTAGAAACTTTCGCCACAAAGCCATCAACCTGCTGCACCTTAAAGCTAGTCCATAGCCACCACAAAGAAGAGTTATTGGGGGTAAGAGTAATTGGATCAACACCTGTAAGTGCTTCAAATTGCCTTCTGGCAGCAATCCCAAACCCAAAATCTCGACCCACATCCTGACGAGGATAACGAATGTAGTCCAGTTGTAACCCATCTACGTCATAGCGAGTCACAATCTCTTTATACAAGCTCAGTAAATAGCTCTGCACCGCAGGATTAGCAGGATCGAGGAAAGTTTTACCCTCTGGAGCAAATCTTCTGCCATTACGTTCTAGGTTTGCCCAAGTTGGATTACGTTCTAGAACTGGACCCAAATAATTAGCAGGCTTACCAACCAAGACATTATGACGTTTATTGCCAACTCCAAACACCCACACCCAAGCATGGAGTTCCATCTTCCGTTCATGGGCTAACTTAACTGCAGATGCCAAGGGATCCCAGCCCCTAGTTAAAGGATTTTGCTGAGGGGCGATCGCACTGGGATAAATAGTATAACCAGCATTTACAGTTTCAAAGAAAACCGTATTCACACCTGCCAATGCCATTCGATCAAATACTTCTGCTAATTTTCGTTCTGAACCTGCCGCCACAATTGTGCCTCGATCTACCCATATTGCCCGCACTTCCGATAGGTTAGAAAGGGTATTGGTGGGATATTCCCTGAGTAATTCCTGTCGGGCTTGCTCCCACTGATTTCTTGCCCCTAACGAATCACCTCTTTGGATCATTTGGCTAAAATTCTGTAATAGCTGCTTGGCATTAGCGATCGCTTGCTTTTGGCTACTAGATTCTTGATAGGTACGGCTAGCTTGGGCGGTATTAATCGAATTTTCAATTCTGCCAATTAATTCCTGTAAATCCTGGCGCATCCCGATCGCTTCGAGAGTATTAATATTTAAGCTAGAAACTGGAAAGGAAGAATTGCGCTTGAAGGCATCAGGGTCTATCCGTGCACCTTGGCTTAACTTAATGGATTCGGTAGTTTGGGCGTTTATTTGTAAAGGGTTAATCGTAAAAGTAGCGATCGCCACAGAGGCAAAAAGAAGAAAAGAATTTTGCATTCGTATTAAACTACTTTCAGTTGACAGTACATCTATGTATTTTACTGTACTTGCCCCTAGTAAATTGCCATTACGCCCGTCTTCCAAAATTCTCCTAGTTCACAAAATCGGATTATGCACAGTTACAAGCTTTGTGCCATCTGGAAAAGTTGCCTCCACCTGTACCTGATGAATCATCTCTGGAATTCCCTCCATTACCTCAGATCTAGTTAAAATTGTGGTGCCGTAGTTCATAAGTTCGGCTACGGTTCTGCCATCTCTGGCTCCTTCTAAAATTGCCGCACTAATCAATGCCACTGATTCAGGGTAGTTAAGCTTTAAACCCCGGGCTTTTCGTCTTTCGGCAACTAAGGATGCGGTAAATATTAGGAGCTTATCTTGTTCTTGGGGAGATAACTGCATGGGGATTTCCTCTTTAGTGTATTCATTTACCACCTTTAGTATGTTCATCTAAATTTGCCAGACTCTAGGCACACAGGCAGGTCGCTGTATATAGAATAAACGTATAAGTTCCCAAACTGCTATAAACCAATGCCTGACTTCCGTGATCGAATGCCCCACATATCTACAGGTCAAGCCCTCAATTAGCTTTGTAACTCCCAACTGCCCCTCGTAATTAAGTGTCAGAGTTTGAATTTTTTGCAGTAACTCAAAATTTACCTGCCGACCAACTAAAGCCAATGTCCCTACCACTGGGTAACCATTCAAACCGTGGGGGCTGTTAATCATTGCTTCTCCACCCTCTAACCACTGCCGATCGCTCCACAAAGGATATCCCGATCTCCAGACCTCCGTATGCGATCGCCAACTCCCAGATAAAAACCTCTCACCTCTTGCACTGCGCCCAAACCTGACTATTTCCCAACCTAGCCACAGCGCATCTGGCTCTAGTTCAATTCGAGTTTTTTGTTTATAAATTGCGCCATTAAAAATAATAAACTCTTGGGGCAACCATTCTAAATAACTACCTGCTTGTAAGTATATATTCAGAGTCTGCTCTGATTCTAAACCCTTACTCCCGTATACTTTTCCTGCTGTAGCAGTAGTAATTACAACTTGCGATCGCTCTCCTAAATCAATACTTAAATCTAAGCGATCGCCGCCCACAATTCCACCCGCCGTATGCAAAATCACACTATGACAAGTATCTTTTTGCTCAGGATAAAATGACTTCTGTACCCGCAACGGAGCTTGACTAAAATTACTTACAACTTGGGTTATTCCAGCACTTAGAGAATAGTTTAGTTTTAACTTTCCTTGCCAAGCCATTATTTTCTATTATTTTTGAGGAGATTCACTAAATGTCAGGCTGTAGGGGGCAGACTTATTTTGCTCACTGTTACCTACCCAAATTTGATAAGTTCCCTGAGGCAATCGCCTAGATAATTGCGGGTTGCGCCTTTGATTTTCGTCATCAGCACAAATAACCAAACCATTAGAACCCTTAACTAGCATGGTCAAATCGGTATTGACATTACCTGTGTAAGCTAATATATCCAACATTGGGAAGTTAGCAGTTAGTTCAATGACATGATTGGGCTGACTTCCTGCAAAACCTCGACATTTAACATCAATTCCTGCCAGGCTGCTAAAACTAACATTCCCTCCTGCTGTTCCCTCCATCCTGACTGGATCGGGGCGAAAATTGCGAGCTAAAGAAGTGTTAATAGGCTGTGATCCAACAGGCAAAGCTAAAGCATGGGTAAATAATCCAACCACGAGCCCA
>JBBQHY010000311.1:0-3220 GCA_038324415.1 Pseudanabaenales cyanobacterium
TAATCTGCCCTCCATCTAGGGGTAATCCGGGTAATAAATTGAATATGCCCAGTACCAAATTAATCTGCCCCAACTGCAAAGCCATAATGCTGATATTTGTCTTTTGTGGCTGCAATAGAAAGGCTACTAATAAGAGAACTATGCCCAATGCCAAGCTTACTAAGGGACCAGCGATCGCCACCTTAAATTCTGTATTAGGGTTCTGAGTTTCCCTTTTCATCGAAGTTAAACCGCCCAAAAAATTTAAAGTTATTGCCTCAACGTTAATACCGTTGGCTCTAGCAGTAAAACTGTGTCCAAGCTCGTGCATCAAGATTGATGTAAACAATAACAAAGCTGTGATCAGCCCAAATAGCCAAGCTAGGTTAGGAGATATGAGGGCAAAAGCTGCGCTGAAGTCTATAGTCAGTAACCCAAGAATCAAAACTAAGGATGGGTCTATATAGAGGGGAATACCCCAAATTGCGCCAACCCGAATGCCACCTTTCATGATTTTTTAGCCCTACTTGTTCTTGCGTGCCAGATAAATAACCTGATGAATAAATTGATGAATAAACTTTTGATCTTTGCTACTTTCGCTGATAAATTAGAAAAAATTTCAGAATTTAAGGCACTTGTATTTATTTTTAGTATTTTATTTTTAGATAGTCTTACTTCCAAGTCTTTGTTAATCGAGGTTAAGAAGCATCCAGATATATGGTAACACCACTACTCAACTTAATTTTTAACGCCTTTTCCCAGAACTCAATCAAAGTAAAATTCACTGCAAAATTCCGATCCTAATAATCGTGTACTCTTTATATACAAAAACTAAATATACAAAACTAAGCCTAAACCTTAGGAATTCAGCATAAATATCTTGAAGACTACCTCTAAACCTTCTGCCTATCAGCAGCTAAGTGCTTATATCTATCCCCATTGGCAATTAATTGGTAGGGCATTGATTTGTACCGTTGGCTACATTTTGGGAATGCCATTACTGGCACATATTTTTGGTTTAGTTTCAGCGGCGATCGCTCAAAGCAATTTAGAAGAGATTACAAGGTTATCTGGGTTTACTCTGTTGTTGTTTTTGGTACAGGGAGTATTTCAATTTGGGCAGGATAGCATTATGTCTCAGGCCGCTTTAAACATTGCCTTAGACCTGCGGGTTAAAGTTTATACCCATCTTCACAGTTTAGATTTAGATTATTTTGCCGAATCCCGAACAGGGGACTTGTCCTATCGCTTAACTGAAGATATAGATCGGATTGCCGAGGTAGTGGGTAAGTTTTTCCATCAATTCATTCCGTCTGTATTGCAGTTGATATTTATCCTCAGCTACATGATTTATTTGAATTGGTTACTGACTCTGACCGTGTTTACCTTGGCTCCCTTATTGGCGATTTTAGTGGCTTGGTTTGGCGATCGAATGTTGGCTCTGACCCGTAGAAGTCAAGATCAGATTTCCAATCTTTCTTCTTTGCTATCTGAAGTATTTAACGGCATCCGCTTGGTAAGGGCATTTGCCGTCGAAGATTATGAGATCAAAAGATTTGAACTAGAAGCAGAGCAAAATCGGGCAAGGAAGTACGCTACAGATAAAATTCGGGCAATTCAATATCCTGTAATTAGTTTGTTGCAGGCGATCACCATTATTATTTTAATTTGGTTGGGAACATGGCAAATTGCCCAAGACAGACTACAGGCTAGTCAATTTGTGGCATTCATTGCCGCCGTTGCTTTAGTAATTGATCCCATTCGCAATGTTACGAGTAACTACAACGAAATCAAACAGGCTGAGGCTTCCTGCGATCGCATTTTTGAATTATTTGAAATTAAACCCGTCGTCATCGAAAAGCCCAATGCTAAATCCCTACCAGAAGTAACTGGAAAAGTTGAATATCAGCATCTAAATTTTTACTATCAAGTCGATCAACCTGTACTCAAGGATATTAGTTTCCTAGCATTTCCGGGTGAAGTCATTGCCCTAGTTGGCTCTTCGGGAGCGGGCAAGTCAACCTTAATGAATTTATTAATGCGGTTCCACGATCCTGTTTCGGGCAAAATTTTGATTGATGGTATGGACATTCGGGATGTGACCATAAAAAGTCTGCGTCAACAAATGGCGATCGTTCCTCAAGACTCGATTCTATTTTCGGGCACGATCGATTCTAATATTGCCTTTGGACAAGAAAAATTCGATCTAGAACAAGTAATTAAGGCTGCCAAAATTGCCAATGCCCATGATTTTATCTCCCAGTTTCCAGACGGTTACAAAACGTGGGTTGGGGAAAGGGGCGTAAATTTATCTGGTGGACAAAAACAAAGAAGTGCGATCGCCCGAGCGGTTTTACATAATCCCAAAATCCTAATCTTAGATGAAGCGACGTCGGCGTTAGATTCAGAGTCCGAGTCACTTGTCCAAGAGGCTTTACAAAGAGTAATGAAAGGTCGAACGGTATTTATCATTGCCCATAGGTTAGCAACTGTCCGTAATAGCGATCGCATTTTTGTCATTGAGCAAGGGCAAATTATTGAATCAGGTACCCATGACCAACTCATGCATCAAGCAGGAAGATATGCTCAGTTCCATGCGAGACAGTTTCAAAGTTAACACTTAACTCCGATATTTCGACTGCACTCAATAGCAAAATCGGGGATTTTCAGATTACCCAGTCCACTTAACTAAAATCCCTGACAGAATCTTAGACCTTTACATAAAACTTAACGCCATAGGAATAGACAGAGGCGATCTCCTTCGATTACGCTAGATAGCATTACTCGTTATTTTTATATTCATTATGACAATCCAACGTGGTTCCACAGTTCGCATTCTGCGTAAAGAGTCCTACTGGTATCGTGATCTAGGTACCGTTGCATCCATCGACAAAAGCGGCATCATTTACCCTGTAATTGTCCGTTTTGATAAGGTTAACTACTCCAATCTTGCTACAAATAACTTTGCGATCGATGAAGTGGAAGAAGTAGCGCCTCCTAAAAAATAGAACGAAATATTAGGTTACAAAAATACTTAGGTTAGTTAAGTCTGGGGTGCGATCACTCCAGATTTTTTTGAGAAATTATACATAATAGTTACAACTGGAGTTTAGACTAATAAGTACCTCTAGCAGGAAATCTCCCGCTAGTTAAAACTGACAGGATAAGTTCGTAAATCCGAAAATTATTTACGAGGCGATGTCTTCAGGCACTTTCTTTATCTTAGAAAACCCTTTTTTGA
>JBBQHY010000312.1:0-3211 GCA_038324415.1 Pseudanabaenales cyanobacterium
GGTGCTAACATTTTTGCTCGTATTCGTGGTTATATCTCTACTCTCAAAAAGCAAGGGCTACCCGTCTTGGATGCTCTCATTAATATCTTTCTTGGTATCCCTCTTTTTGTCTAAATTCTTTTTGACCTAAGTAATTACAGATTTTTTATTTTTATGATGTGGGATAGAAGTAATGCTATGATAGCGGATTGATTTCATAAAATAAAGATATGTCCTTACCCATTGTTGCTGTTGTTGGTCGCCCGAACGTGGGTAAGTCTGCTCTAGTCAATCGATTGACTGGAGAAAATTACGGCATTGTATACGATGAACCAGGAATTACCCGCGATCGCACTTATAGACCAGCATTTTGGAATGGGCACGATTTTACTATTGTGGATACGGGCGGTTTAGTTTTTGCGGATGATACGGAATTTTTACCGATGATTCGACAACAGGCATTCTTGGCGATCGATCAATCCTGTGCTGTGATTTTTGTGGTAGATGGTATGGAAGGGATTACAGCGGCGGATTGGCAAATTGCCCAGTGGCTCAGGCAGCAAAAAACTCCAGTAGTGATGGCAGTTAACAAGTGCGAATCTATGAACTTAGGCTTGTCACAGGCGGCTGAATTTTGGCAATTAGGACTAGGTGAGCCTATCGCTTTATCTTCTTTACACGGCAACGGTACAGGGGAATTATTGGATGCCTTAGTGCAACATTTACCCGATCCCGATACGGTCGAACCTGAAAGCGATGAAATTAAAGTGGCGATTATTGGTCGTCCAAATGTGGGTAAATCTAGTTTACTTAATTCCTTTACGGGAGAAGAACGCTGCATTGTTAGTCCTATTGCTGGAACTACTCGTGATGCGATCGATATGATAGTCTCCAGAACCATAAATGGCGAAGAGCGCAAATATCGGCTGATTGACACCGCAGGAATTCGGCGTAAGCGAGGTGTAGAGTACGGAGCGGAATTTTTTAGTATTAATCGTGCTTTTAAGGCAATCAGCAGATCCGATGTAGTGCTTTTGGTCATTGACGCGATTGACGGTGTAACCGATCAAGATCAAAAACTAGCGGGCAGAATTAATGATGAAGGTAAAGCCTGTATCCTTGTGATCAATAAATGGGATGCGGTGGAAAAAGATTCCTACACGATCTATGACTATACCGAGCAGGTGCAAGGTCGGATGATGTTTGTGGACTATGCTCCTATTATCTTTGTCAGTGCTTTAACAGGTCAGAGAGTTCCGAAAATTTTGGATCAAATTGATATTGTGTCAGAACAACATCGTCGTCGAGTTCCCACTGCGGTCTTAAATGAAGTCCTCACAGAAGCAGTATCTTGGCATTCTCCTCCTACTACTCGCCAAGGGAAACAGGGCAGAATCTATTACGGAACTCAAGTTTCGGCTTCTCCCCCTGCCATTATTCTGTTTGTTAATGATCCCAAACGTTTTAATGACAGTTATCGGCGCTACGTGGAGAACCAGTTCCGAACCTCCTTGGGATTTACAGGCACACCCTTGAAGCTAATCTGGCGTGGTAAAAAAGAAAGAGAAATGGAGCGATCAGCTAATCGTGCTGTTAAAGTATAGATTTAGTGATTGGTTAGGACTAAGGAGATTTCCTTAGAGAACCTACCCATCCCCCTGCCCCCAATTCTGGCTACGGTGTACACACAAGTTAAAAAGCTATGCACACAAGTATAAAGACTGTGGCTATACAAGGCTTTTAAGATTTAAGCTTACTCTCAATAATTCAAGCTTATTGAGAGTAATGAACGAGAAATAGAGGTTTCAAAACCCAAAAATATCTCGAATCAGCTTAAAGGGGACTTGTGTTTACACGGCAGCCAATTCTGGGGGGTCTTAAAATTAAAGTCCTCAGAATTGGGGATCTAGGGGATTAAAACTGGGTAATTTTTTACCAGAAACAGCCTAATTCGTCCACAGGGCTATGTCCATACAATGGAGTCTCACCCCGCCTTACAGCGAATTACGATCAAACGTGCCACAGATAGAAAAGTAAAAACCATAACGAGGCTAAGCCCTGCGACCCTTTTTGTGGTGGATTTGAAATCAAAGTGCTGTAAGTAAAATGCGCGTTATTATAGAACCTAATCCCTAAGAGTTAGAAGAGCTAAATTTATTTTTTAGTTTCTTCAACTGATCTGGCATCTGCCATAGACTTCACAAAATCCGCAAATAGATAATCAGAATCGTGGGGACCTGGACTAGCTTCGGGGTGATATTGTACAGAGAAAATAGGCAAGGTTTTATGCTTTAATCCTGCCACGGTGCGATCGTTGAGATTGATATGGGTAATTTCTGCTTCCGAGTCGGCTAAAGAGTCACCATTAAGTGCGAATCCATGATTTTGGCTGGTAATTTCCACACGGCGATCGCTTGATGCCAATTGATTTTGAGCAGGTTGATTCAATCCCCGATGTCCAAATTTCAGCTTGAAGGCATCACCACCGAGGGATAAACCCAGAATTTGATGTCCTAAACAAATACCAAAAATCGGCTTATTCAGATTTAGCAATTCCTTTGTAGTTTCAATACCGCCAGTAACAGCAGAGGGATCGCCAGGTCCATTTGATAGGAAAATACCATCGGGGTTAAACTCTAAAATTTTCTCAACAGAGGTGTCGGCAGGAACAACAACCACACGGCAGCCATAGCTGACTAGACGCCGCAGAATATTTCGCTTCACCCCAAAGTCGATTGCTACAACAGTTAAGGGGGCAGTTAAGGGGGCAGTTAAGGGAGTTGTACCAACTTGAACGGGAGGCTCTATAAATTCCCAAGCGGCGGGAGTTGGTTCTTGCCATTCGTAAATTCTAGGTGTGGTGACAGTTTGAGCTAGATTTAAGCCCTGCATGGAAGGGGCTGATTTAACCTGAGCTAGTAATGTTTCTGGATCTATAACTTCCGTGGAAATTCCGCCATTCATTGCTCCCAGCGATCGCAGTTTTCGAGTTAATGACCGAGTATCAATGCCACCAATGGCTACGACATTATGCGCCTTCAAGTAATCATGTAAAGACTGACGAGAACGCCAATTACTAGGGGTATAGGTGACATTGCGGGCGATCGCTCCTTTAACTTGCGGGCGATCGGATTCTTCATCGTCTAAATTTATGCCCGTATTGCCCAGTTCGGGATAGGTAAAAGTCACAATTTGTCCTGAATAACTAGGATCGGTAAGGACTTCTTGGTAC
>JBBQHY010000313.1:0-3208 GCA_038324415.1 Pseudanabaenales cyanobacterium
TTTAGCTCCCAATCTAATTCTGAAGATAGTATAGAAGAGCTACTGCGATCGCTCCGCCGCAAAGAAGGTAACTGGGTAAGGTGGGGGCAAGCTTGCCAAAAACTGCAAAAAGCTGGATATAATCCCCAAACTATTTTTGAGGAAACTGGGTTTGAGCCAATTCAGCAAAATCAAATTATAGTGGCAGCTCAGGTTTATGGCGGTTTAGAAACTAATCAAGCAAACAACGAAGTCCTAGCTCATTTTGCCCAAAAGGGTAGCGACAGTCTCTATGAATTACGGATATTGAACCAGTCCGAGCGTGTTGCCGCCGCTAGTTTTCTAATTGAAAAAACTATTGATTCTGAAGGTGCCCATGAACTGGCAAAAGCGATCAAGGAATTTTCCCGATTATCTAAATTTCCTGAAGGATTTTCCGATCATCCTGGGGATGCGATCGCCTATCAATATTGGAAGAATGCCCGCCAAAAATCAGATTTGCAAGAGCGATCGCGATTAATTGCCAAGGGTTTAAGTTTTGCCCATAGTGTCAGTGCCCGCCAGCAAATTGAAAAGTTACTTACCGACTTCACAGTGAGTAAAGCCCTTTCTGCGCCCCGCTTGCCCCTCTATCGTCCTGACGAAGATACTGAATCGCCTCGCATTATTCCTGTAGCGGGCAAAATGCCGATCACAAAAGCCGAATTTATGGCTGTACCCATGACCGAAGAGCTTGGTAAATTCCGTCTAGTTAAGTTCTCTGGTTCTGGTGTCTGGGTGGCAATCCCCAGTTGGCAAGTAATTTTAGAAGCTGAGGATGCGATCGCCCTCATTACCGACAGTGAATACTTAATCCCAGAATCTGCCCCAGAAGAAATCTTAGTGATAGTCGATCGCGCTCAACGGGAGTGGCAAGCTGATAGTTATTTTCTTGTTGAACAAGAAGATGAATTAATATTTCAATGGTTTGCCGAACCGACTACACTCAAAATCCTCGGCAGAATGATCCTAGTTCTACGCCCCAAAAAAGTTCTAGATGAAGACTTTAGAAAAGACCTCTGGCAACTGGAGGAGTAGTAGCAATTAGCTAGAATTATCCTAAAAATACTTGTTGAATATTCAGAAAAGCTATGAGCTCAGAAAAAATTAATAGAAATATTTAATAGAATTAGGACTTACGCAGCATGCAAAGAAAACCTATATTTAAATGGGGTTTGGGGCATAGCACCAATTGAGGGCGAAGCCCTCAAACACCCTCCCACTAAGTTTCTGTAAAATTGAGTGCGTAAGTCCTAAGAATTTAATAATCAATGAAAGCTAAGAAAACAGGAAAAATTGATAATTATGCAATCACTACTAGCCTTTCCCCTATTGGTTGATACAAGTCGCATAACTCTGCGTATTAATCATGATGAGTTCGAGCAACTCTGCCAAGATAACCCAGAACTGAGATTAGAGCTATCAGCTACAGGAGAATTAATAACAACGGCACCAACAGCATTAGAAAGCTCTGGAAAAAATGGAGACTTGTTTGGACAGATCTGGTACTGGAACTTAAAAAACAAACAAGGAAAAGCTTTCGATTCCTCTGGTGGTTTTACACTTCCGTCTGGGGCAGTTAAATCGCCTGATGTAACTTGGATTCAAAATTCTAAACTAGCGGATATTTCGTTAGAAGTTACCTTTCCGCTGATAGTGCCTGATTTTGTGATTGAACTGCGATCAAAAACTGATAACCTCAAAACCCTTCAAGAAAAAATGCTGGAATATCGAACTAATGGCGTGCGCTTGGGATGGCTGATCGATCCCCAAAACAACAAAGTCGAAATTTATAGATTAGGAGAAGCGATCAAGGTTCTCTCCTCTCCTCTTACTTTAAGCGGTGAAGATGTATTAGCTGGATTCGTTCTAGATTTAAGCTCGATTTTTTAAGGTTTAATTTCCTATAATGGATTTGATTAAGTTTTATTAACACCATGATCGCTAATCAGCAAACAGCCAAGATTGAATATATATCCGCAGGCGGAAACGATCCAACCTTTTTCGATCCAAGTGAAGCATGGTATCCCGTTAGTTATATTGCTGATTTAGATCGGACTAAACCCACACCTTTTACCTTATTAGATAGAGATTTGGTACTTTGGTGGGATCGAAAAATCAAGAAATGGCGAGCCTTTGCCGATCGCTGTCCCCATCGTTTAGCTAGACTTTCAGAAGGTCGAATTGCCGAAGATGGGTTGCTTGAATGTCCCTATCACGGTTGGGCATTTGCAGGCGACGGTCAGTGCGATCGCATTCCCCAACAATTAGAAAACGGCGATGCCCATAACTCACTTAGAGCTTGCGTAGATTCATATTCAACTTCTGTAGCCCAAGGTTTATTGTTTGTTTATTTAGGTAAAGATGCCGACAAAGTCAAAGTGCCAATTATCGATGCCCTAGAGCGATCGCCAGAGGCATGGGTGTTGTTAAATACTTTTCGAGATTTACCCTACGATGCTTCTACACTTCTGGAAAATGTTCTCGATTCCAGTCATTTACCTTTTACCCATCACAAATCAGTCGGTAACCGCGTGAATGCTGCACCTGTTGAACTAGAACTGACCCAATCAGGCAAAACAGGATTTACAGGGATTTGGGCAGAAGGTCCACGCAAAGGTACTCTTGGTAAGCAAGACACAGTTTTTTTAGCCCCAAATATGATGTGGCACGATTTAACCTCTAAGCAGTTTGGCGTAACCATGACTGTGGTTTATGCCACGCCTACGCGCAAGGGAGAATGTCGATTATTTGCAAGATTTCCGTTTCAGTTTTCTGCCAAATTACCAGAATTTTTTATAAAGAATACTCCCCAGTGGTACTCGCACATTGGGCAAAATGCAATTTTAGAAGATGACCAGATTTTTCTGCATCACCAAGAGCGATATTTGGAAGCAAAGGAAGGAAATTTTGCCAAGGCTTATTATTTACCAACTAAAGCCGATTTGTTTGTCACCGAATATCGAAAATGGCTAAATCAGTTCAAGTCCGATCCTTTTATTGGTCAAAGTTTACCTGCCGCCAAATCTAAACCAGTTTTACTTGATCGCTATCACAGTCACACCATTCATTGCCAAAGTTGTCGCACGGCTCTTAAAAATATTAAACGCTTAAAGATTGGGGTTTCGATCATAGGAGCGATCGCTTTATTTGCGGCGATCGCCCTAAAGCTTCCATATCCAAGTCTTCA
>JBBQHY010000314.1:0-3148 GCA_038324415.1 Pseudanabaenales cyanobacterium
TGCTTTGTTCATTAACTGGATTTTGTGAACTCATATTATTCCTTAATTTTTTTACTAAGTTTTTACTAAGCGAGTTAAATAGTTTGCAGTTTTGATTAAGATTGATCAAATTTAGGCTTAACGCATCCCTTAACTGTAGAAAAAAAGCTTTTATCTAAACTCTATCTTTGGATAGACTTTGGACTGATAAAATTATCTTTTCATCTATATGAATTGCATGGAGTGGATAGAAGTATTTCTTACTTTTAGGACTTACGCAGACGCTAGAATGATGTTTAGCAGATTAAATATGAGCGGAAGTAAATAAGAGAATGAAATTTAGCAAATTAGAATATCGCCAGTATCTCTTAAACTACGCAATTACAAATTTAGCAGCCCATAAATCAGTACAGTCGCGACCAAGTCAACCTCTAACCCTTCTATTCTTATAAATTTTGCGTAAGTTCCAATCAGTTTACTTATGCTTACCTACTTATACTATTGCAAGATATAAAATCAGTTCTATAGGTGGATATAATATTTGCCTTAGGTCTTTTACAGCAAATTACAATCAAACGTACTATGTATAGAAAAATAAAAACGAATACGGGGAACCTAGCCCTGCGCCCCTCTTTTGTGGCGGGCTTGAAACTAATGTGCTGTAAGTATAGTGATATTTTTCTGGTGCTTTTTTAATTATTTGTCGTCCTATTCTTTCTTTCAATAGGCTATGAGGCGATTTTTATATTGAGAAAAGAGTAAAATTGGGTCTCTAGTAAATAGCTAAAAAATGCATCAATTATCTGAGAGTGAGTTCGATAAAATTAGTCCTACAGCCTTGCTAGTGGCTTATGCTAGAGCTTTTACCGACATTCCCTATACAAAAGAGTTATCTGATTTAGTTAATTCTCAATCTGTGGTTGAAAGCCTATTAGGGCAAAATCTAGAACAAGGTGCTGAGATTGCGGTATTAATTGAGAGTCGCTATCGCAGCATCGATAAAACCATAGCTAACTTCAATTCTAAGCAAATCATTGAAATTGCCTCAGGGTTATTGCCACGGGGCATGATCATGTCAAAAAATTCTGAAATAACTTTTATCGAAACCGATCTACCACTAATGATTAATCAAAAATTGGACTTGGTTAAGACCTTAGTTAGCGATCGCCCCAATCTCCATTTTATGCCCGTAGATATAGCTGCTAAACCTAATCAATTAAATGACTGTAGACAATATTTAGACCCATATAAGCCAATTGTAGTTTTATCCGAGGGGCTACTTATGTATTTAACTCACCTCCAAAAACAACAGGTATTTACCAATATTCGCGAGCTTTTACAGGAATATGGCGGTGTTTGGATAACTTCAGATTTTGTGACAGTTGCCGCAATTAAACGGCGCAAACTAATTTGTCCAGCTTTAGAGCAAATTTCGCAAATGGTATCTCGGTTAAGCGATCGCCCCATTGGGGATACCTACTTTAAGGATGCCGAAGAGATTGAGGAGTTTATTACTAATCAAGGGTTTAAATGCGATCGTACTCCTGTTTTAAGTCTGATCAATGAGTTAGTCTGCCTAAAACCCTTAAATATTAATCCTAAAATTGCCGAGGCGATCCTTGCAGATGCCTATGTTTACAGCCTGAGCGTACTTTAAAATACGATAATTAGACTACTTATACATTAGTATAAATTACTTAAAACCGATCAAAAGGAGCCTATATGTCTTTCACTGCGATACTTCTAGCCGCTAAAAAAGCCAAGAATTTATCATTTACAGATTTAGAAAAGCTATTAGGAAGAGATGAAGTCTGGATTGCTGCCCTTTTTTATGGACAAGCTAGTGCCTCAACTGAAGAAGCTGAAAAGATTGCCGCAGCCTTAGGATTAGGAACAGATGTGATCGAAACCTTGACTGGCTATCCCACCAAAGGACTAGGTAAAGTCGTACCCACAGATCCACTTATTTATCGCTTTTATGAAATTATGCAGGTTTATGGAATGCCACTAAAGGAAGTAATCCAAGAAAAGTTTGGAGATGGGATTATGAGTGCGATTGACTTCACTATGGATGTGGAAAAAGTAGAAGATCCAAAGGGCGATCGCGTAAAACTAACGATGAATGGTAAATTTCTACCCTATAAAAAATGGTAGCTTGTACTTATTTTGCTGAGTTTTGCTTCAGTTAAGTGCTAATTCTGATAGATTGATCGAGATCAAGAATATATCCTCAAAATCAGATTGATGGCACAGCAGCTTAAAGTCTTTGTTAAAAAGCATCCCTTAATTGACCATTGGCTCACGATCGCCAGAGATAAGAATACGCCTGTACCTATATTTCGCACTGCCATGCAAGAACTGGGAAAGTGGCTGACCTACGAAGCAATTAGGGATTGGTTACCGATACAGATTGTTAATGTCGAAACTCCTTTGGCTGTGGCATCAGGTGAAGTGATAGATGCCTCTGTGCCTCTGGCGATCGTCCCAATTCTCAGGGCAGGATTATCTTTACTCGAAAGCTGTCAAGCTCTTGTTCCCAATGCCAGTATTTATCATCTAGGTATTGTTCGCAATGAGGAAACCCTAGAGAATAGTTTGTATCTCAATAAACTGCCTGCCCAACTTCAATCGCAAACCCGCATCTTAATTACAGAACCGATGATGGCAACGGGGGGGACAATTATTGCTGCCTTGGATTTGTTAATCGGATGCGGCGCCGATCCCAGCTTAATTCGGATTATTAATGTGGTTTGCGCGCCGCCCGCTTTGCAGAAAATTAACCAAAAGTACCCTTCCATCCAAATTTATACTGCCATGATTGATGAAGTAGTCAATGCCCAAGGTTGGATTGTGCCAGGTTTAGGTGATGCGGGCGATCGCTCCTTTGGTACTTAATATTTTGGCTTAATATTTTGGTTTAATATTTTGTAAGTAATTGCTACAGTTTCAGGGTTTAATCTATCCCAACCAGACAAATTATCATATTATGCGAATATCTTAAACCTGTAATGATTATGGAACCTTTACCTCCTTCAATTTCCCCATACCAAATGGACATTCTAAGAATTGTTACAGCCATGGCATGGTCTGATGGCGAATTAGAACCCGATGAAGTTACTGTGATGCTAGGTCAGTTTGCCCAACTATTTGCCCCAACTATTGACCAAAG
>JBBQHY010000315.1:0-3124 GCA_038324415.1 Pseudanabaenales cyanobacterium
GTGGGTGCAGAGCCATTAGCAGTGACCGATAATTTGAACTTTGGAAGCCCCGAAACTGCAACAGGATATTGGCAATTGCATGAAGCCTGTCGCGGGATTGCCGAAGCCTGCCGAGAATTGTCAACGCCTGTTACGGGTGGAAATGTCTCTTTATATAATGAAACTCTTAATCCGAATGGTGGCTCTCAAGCTATTTACCCTACACCTGTAATCGGCATGGTAGGCATCGTTAATGATATTCACAAAATCTGCGGACAGGGTTGGCAAAATGTGGGTGATGTAATTTATCTAATTGGTAGCGATCGCACCAGTATAGGTGCATCTGAATATTTAGCCGTAATCGAAAATCAAGTTACAGGTAGACCCAAAGCCCTAGATTACAATTTGGAACGACGAGTCCAGCAGGTTTGTCGATTTGGGATTCATCAAGGTTGGATTAAGTCTGCCCATGATTGTGCTGAAGGTGGTTTAGCGGTGGCGATCGCCGAATCATCAATTTCAGGCAATCTCTCGGCTCAAATTAAGCTAAAAAATCTCAGAGCAGATGGTGATGCCCTCATATCTTGGCAAAATTTATTGTTTGGTGAAGGGGCAAGTCGGATTGTGGTTTCTGTATCGGAGAGCGATCGCCCCACATGGGAACAATATTTACAAACCCAACTGCCAAATAATTACTGGAAATTAGGCTATGTTAAAGAAGTTAAAAGTAATCTGGAGATAGCTATTAACGATCAAAGTGTGATTAGTTTGTCTTTAGCTGAACTGGCACATCCATACAACAATGCAATATCTCAATGGTTTACTAAGGATTTACGTACTGCTTAAAACTTCGCTCAAGTTGGGATAAAAAGATACAATAGCCTAGGAAAATTAAAGATTATAAAAATATTATGGAACTTAAAAAAGGACTCATGGTGACAGCCATCCGTGAAAAATTGGATGGGAGCTTAGAAGCCCAGGGCAACGATCCCCGATGGTCAACCTATATTTTTGAGACTAAAGGCGAAGTTGTAGAACTGCGTGGTGACTATGTACAGATCAAATTTGGAGCAGTACCAACCCCTCCCATCTGGCTCCATAAAGAGCAAATCCAAGCAGCTTAAATTTTTAATATTCTGGAGCTAAACCTATTATTTTTCCATGAAATATTAATTAAATAGTTGTGCCATTAAGGGATCAATTTAGCTCAGGGTAGTCTATTTAGTACTTACCAAGAAATAAAGTAACCTGTAATTATGTCAAAACAAAGCTTTGGATTAATTGGTCTTGCCGTAATGGGCGAAAATCTTGCCCTGAATATCGAACGCAACGGATTCTCGGTCACTGTTTATAACCGCAGTCGGGAAAAGACAGATACATTTATGGCAACTAGGGCGGCGGGCAAGAACTTTAAAGCCACCTTTAGCATTCCTGAATTTGTGGAGTCCTTAGAAAGTCCCCGCAAGATTTTAATTATGGTAAAGGCTGGTGCGCCTGTGGATGCAGTAATTTTGGAGTTAAAGCCCTTACTCGATCCCCAAGATATTTTAATTGACGGTGGCAACTCTCTATTTACGGATACCGATCGCCGTACCATAGAGCTAGAGAAAGATAACCTGCAATTTATCGGCATGGGAGTTAGTGGGGGAGAGGAAGGTGCCTTAAATGGACCGAGTATGATGCCAGGCGGTCAGAAATCCGCCTATGATGAGATCGCTCCAATTTTGCTTAAGATGTCTGCCCAAGTTGATGATGGGGCTTGCGTTACTTACATTGGACCAGGCAGTGCTGGACATTACGTCAAAATGGTACACAATGGCATTGAGTATGGCGATATGCAGCTAATTGCCGAGGCATACGATCTGCTCAAAACCGGTTTAGGTATGGGAGCATCTGAACTCCATGAAACCTTTACGGCATGGAATTCTACGGAATTAGAATCCTTTTTGATTGAGATTACTGCCGATATTTTCACGAAAATGGACGAGGAAACTGGTGAACCCTTGCTCGAGAAGATTCTGGACAAGGCGGGACAAAAAGGTACGGGAAAATGGACAGTAGAAAGTGCCTTTGATCTAGGTGTGCCAATTCCCACAATGATTGCCGCCGTGACAGCCAGAGTTGCATCTTCCTATAAATCTGAACGGGTAGAAGCAGCTAAGGTATTAGGCAATAAGACTGGGGTTTATACAGGAGATCGGTCTGAATTTATTGATGCCGTTAGAGATGCCTTATATTGTTCTAAAATTTGTTCCTACGCCCAAGGGATGTCTCTACTAAGTGCGGCTTCTAAGGTAAATAGTTATAACCTCAACTTAGGGGAAATCTCTCGGATCTGGAAAGGGGGCTGTATTATTCGAGCAGGCTTCCTAGATAAGATTAAACAGGCTTATTTGCGGAATCCAGAGCTAACGAATTTACTAATTGATCCAGACTTTACCCAAACTATTCTAACCAAAGAATTAGCTTGGCGTTTAGTAGTTCAGTCTGCTGCTCAACTGGGAATTGCAGTTCCAGCTTTTAGTGCTTCCCTTAGTTATTTTGACAGCTATCGCCGCGATCGCCTCCCCCAAAATCTCACCCAAGCCCAACGGGATTACTTTGGCGCCCATACCTATGAGCGCATCGACAAACCTGTAGGTGAATTTTTCCATACAGAATGGACTAAATAAAAAAATTGTGACTTGGCTAAAGTGTGAGTTAAAAGACATTCACACTTTAGAATTTTAGCTAGGATGTATCAAATTTCAAATTAGAGCAGTTATAGCACTTTGATTTCAATTTTGCCACAAGAGAGAGTTGCAGGGCCAAGCTCCCCGTATTGGTTTTCATTTTTCTATACCTAGCACGTTCGATCATAATTCGCTGTAAATAAGTTTCTTATATCCCAATTAGTTTTTTCAGCCAAATCCTCCCTTCTTGACATCCTCCCACGGCTAAAGCGCGTGAGATTCCTAAGACTCACGACTTAGGTTTCTGTTTCTTCCTATCACTAGGATTTCGTAACTGCCCTTTAGAGGTATCTCTATCAGGTCTTATGTTCGCTCCACAGACTGACACTGCGAGTCCCGCAGCCAGAATATTCTTAGCAGCATTGATATCTCGATCATGGTGACTTCCACATTTAGGGCAATCCCACTCTCTA
>JBBQHY010000316.1:0-3111 GCA_038324415.1 Pseudanabaenales cyanobacterium
TCGGAAGCCTTAAAAAATCTGGGACTAGTCAGATTCGCATCAATGTTGTGGAGGTCGCTAAAGTTGATTCTGAAGCTCCATTAATTGCTGAATATATTGCTCAACAGTTAGAAAGACGAGTTTCTTTCCGTCGTATTGTCAGACAAGCTATTCAAAGAGCACAAAGAGCGGGTATTGAAGGAATAAAGGTGCAAATTGGTGGTCGTCTGAACGGCGCAGAAATTGCCCGCAGTGAATGGGTAAGAGAAGGAAGAGTTCCTTTGCACACACTACGGGCTGACATTGATTATTCCTATAAAACTGCCCAGACTATCTATGGCGTGATTGGCGTTAAAGTTTGGGTGTTTAAGGGTGAAATTATTGCAGGCAGAGAAGACACATCTCTACAGCAAGAACAACCTCGTCGCCGCCAACAACGCCGCCGCACACAATTTGAAGATCGCTCAGGAGTTGAGGGTTAAGTCTATGTTAAGTCCTAAACGTACTAAATTTCGGAAACAACAACGGGGGCGGATGTCAGGTCCAGCCACTAGAGGCACTGATATTGATTTTGGAGACTTTGCCTTGCAGGCACTAGAGCCAGCTTGGATCACATCGAGGCAAATTGAGTCTGGTCGGAGAGCAATGAACCGCTACATCCGTAAAGGTGGCAAAATTTGGATTCGGATTTTCCCAGACAAGTCTATAACTCAACGTCCTGCTGACACTCGGATGGGTTCTGGAAAGGGCGCACCTGAGTACTGGGTTTGTGTTGTTAAGCCTGGGCGCATTATGTTTGAGGTTGCGGGTGTAACTGAAGAAATTGCCAAAGAAGCTTTCCGACTTGCTGCTGCCAAGATGCCCATTAAAACTAGATTCATTAAACGTGAGAAGGAGTAAATAAATGCCACTCCCCAAAATTGGAACAATTCGGGAAATGTCTGATGCTGATATATCTACAGAGATTATCGCAGTTAAAAGAGAGCTTTTTGATTTAAGACTTAAAAGAGCAACTCGTCAATCATTTAAGCCTAGCGAGTTTGGATCTGCCAAGCACCGTTTAGGGCAGTTAATGACCATTGAAAATCAACGTAAACAAGCTGCGATCGCTGGAGGGCAAAGTTAATGGCAATTAAAGTAAAAGTTGGATTAGTTGTCAGTAACAAAATGGATAAAACCGTTGTTGTAGCCGTACAGAACCGATCCTCTCATATTAAGTACGGGAAAATTGTAGTCCGAACCAAACGATTTAAAGCCCATGATGAGCTCAACTCTTGTAATGAAGGCGATCGCGTGCGGATTCAAGAAACTCGTCCTCTCAGTCGAACTAAGCGTTGGCAAGTAGTTGACGTTCTTAACTCTAGCACCGAAGCCTAATCCTATTTGATTAAAAATCATGATTCAACAAGAAAGTTACTTAAATGTAGCGGATAACAGTGGAGCTAAAAAGCTACTTTGTATCCGTGTACTGGCTGGAGGAAGTCGGAAATTCGCCGCAGTCGGAGATGTAATTGTCGCCACTGTCAAAGATGCAACTCCAAATATGCCAGTAAAAAAATCTGATGTCGTTAAAGCTGTTATCGTTCGTACAAAAAGTACAATCAAGCGCAATTCAGGCATGAGCATCAGATTCGATGATAACGCTGCCGTTATTATTAACGCTGAAGGCAATCCTAGAGGTACCCGTGTATTTGGTCCAGTTGCACGCGAACTGAGGGATAAAAATTTTACTAAAATTATATCCCTAGCACCGGAGGTTCTCTAAATGGGCAAGAAATTACCATCTTATCAAGGTAACTCTACTTCCTTTAAGATGCATGTCAAGAAAGGTGACACTGTTCAGGTTATATCTGGCAGCTATAAAGGCAAAGTAGCCAAAGTTTTAGCAGTTTTCCCTAAACTAAGTACTGTTTTAGTCGAAGGTGTCAACCTCAAAACCAAGCACATCAAGCCTCAAGGTGAGTCACAACCTGGTGAGATCATTAATCGTGAGTTCCCAATTCACAGTTCTAAAGTGATGGTTTACTCTGATAAAGAAAAAACAGCCAGCCGTATTTGTTACACATATACAGAAGCAGGTAAGAAAGTCAGAATGTTAAAGAAAACTGGGGAAATCCTTAGTTAAAAGTAACTACCGAAATTCTAAAATCCAAAATTCCTGACTAAGACCAGGACACCCACCCAATTAGTTAATCAAAAAAATGTCAAATCGATTTAAAGATAGTTATCACAGCCAGGCCGTTCCTAAGTTAGTTGAACAGTTTAAGTATGTTAATGTTCATCAAGTTCCTAAATTTGAAAAAGTAGTCATCAACCGTGGTTTGGGTGAAGCGGCTCAAAATTCTAAATCCCTTGAAGCATCCTTAGTTGAAATAGCGATCATTGCTGGACAAAAACCAGTGGTAACCAGAGCCAAAAAAGCGATCGCAGGCTTTAAAGTTAGGCAAGGAGTTCCTGTAGGGATGATGGTGACCCTAAGAAGAGAGCGGATGTATGCTTTTTTGGATCGTTTGATTAATTTTTCACTTCCACGGATTCGGGACTTTCGAGGAGTTAGTCCTAAAAGTTTTGATGGTAGGGGTAACTATACCCTTGGTGTTCGGGAACAGTTAATCTTCCCCGAGATTAGTTACGACAGTATTGACCAAGTTAGAGGCTTGGACATTTCAATTATTACGACAGCAAAGACAGATGAAGAAGGGCGAGCTTTGCTCAAGGCTATGGGTATGCCCTTTAGAGATCAAAAAGATCAATAGGAGGTAAAGATGGCAACTAACGATACTATTTCCGATATGCTCACACGGATTCGTAATGCGAATAGTGCGAAGAATCAAGTTACAGCAATTCCGGCAACCAAGATGACTCAAAGTATTGCCCATGTTTTAAGGCAAGAAGGGTACATCAGTGATTTTGAAGAGATTGGTGAAGGTATAGACCGACGCTTAATGCTTTCTCTAAAATATAAAGGTAAGAATCGTCAACCGATTATTACTACGCTTAAGCGTGTGAGTCGACCTGGTTTGCGTGTGTATTCAAATCATCGAGACTTACCCAAAGTTTTAGGCGGAATCGGGATTGCGATCGTTTCTACTTCTAAAGGGATTATGACCGATCGCGAAGCTCGTCGCCAAG
>JBBQHY010000317.1:0-3107 GCA_038324415.1 Pseudanabaenales cyanobacterium
AAACTGTTCATGATGAAGTTGATAGGTTATCAATTATCAGCTTCCATCATTAAGTGGTCTGTCTACTATGGCTGACCACTTTTCTTGACTGGTAATAACAGTTTTTAGTCTAAACTCCAGTTAGTGGCATCTTCAACCATAAAAGGAACATTAGGTTCCAGTATTGCATGGGCACAAAAAGCAAAGTCACTCGGGGTTTCAGAAGCATCCATCCCCAAACGAGATTTGAACCATTACCGATCGCTATCTATAAGTGTAATTAAGGAAATCGGCATACCACAAATACTAGAGGTAAGTTTTATAATCTGGTCGTATGCCTCTTCAGCTTCGGTATCCAGAATTTTATATCTTTCTAATGCCTCTAGCCGTTGGGATTCATTTTTAGGGAGTGGAGCTTTCATTTTTCCATTGCTGCTACGGATTTAGGTACGCCTCTTGTCAGGACTTCGTTACCTGTGGCTGTAACTAAAACATCATCTTCAATCCTAATACCAATTCCTTTCCAGCGATCGTGGATTTCAGGCTGACCTTCTTCGGCAGTGGCATCAGGGGCAATATAAATACCAGGTTCCATCGTGATCATCATATCTGTTTCCATGTTTAACCATGTTTCTCCCAGTTTATAAATGCCGACATCGTGGACATCCAGACCTAGCCAGTGACCAATACCGTGCATAAAGAAAGGTTTGTATTTCTTCTCTTCGATCAGCTTATCTAATTCCCCAGCTAAAATACCTAAATCTAAAAGTCCTTGGGTAATGATTTTGACGGCAA
This sequence comes from Pseudanabaenales cyanobacterium, assembly GCA_038324415.1. Lineage (GTDB taxonomy): Bacteria > Cyanobacteriota > Cyanobacteriia > Pseudanabaenales > Pseudanabaenaceae > PCC-7502. The sequence goes on from JBBQHY010000317.1 coordinate 775, forward strand.
CATCGTAACTGTGGTTATAGGGATGATTGGGTTTGACCTCGGCGATCGCAGCTAATTGGGCTTCTAGAACTAATTCATAGATAATCTTCTGTTCCGTTGTAAATTTTCCACCCACGGGAAAAGTACGGGTAATATCAGCATTGTAGTAGTCATAACAACAGCCTGCATCTATCAGTAGGAGGTCACCATTTTGCATTTGAGCATTGTTATCCACATAATGGAGAATACAAGAATTAGAACCAGATGCCACAATGGAAGGATAGGCAACACTCATTGCCCCCGACTTCCGAAAGTGATATTCCATTTGCGCCTGAATTTCGTATTCAAAGGCATCTGGGTGGGCAGAACTAAAAGCTTGATTATGTGCCTCGACCGAAATTTCGATGGCTTTGCGGACTTTTTCCAGTTCCCATGCACTCTTATGCTGGCGCAGTGAGGCTAGAAGTAAGTTGGCATTGGCGATCGCTGTTGGACCAGTTCCCCGTTTGGGATAGCTAAATAATAGTTTTTGGTAATGCTGAATAATTTTAAGATTTAGCTCCTGATCCCGCCCAAAGGAGTAGTAAAGGGGATCGGATTTTTCTAGATACTGGGGTAATTTTTGATCGAGTTCACTAATATCGTAAGCAATGTCTGCTCCATAAACTTCTTGGGCTCCCTCTAATCCTGCTCTGTAACCTGTCCACACTTCAGCCGCAGGGTTGCGAGGGCGCACAAATAAAATAAATTTATGTTCTTCATGATTTGGTACAAAGACTGCCACAGCATCAGGCTCGGTAAACCCTGTCAGATAATAAAAGTCACTGTCTTGGCGATAGTTATACTCAACATCCGCATGGTTAACCGCAGGTGGCGCACTGCAAAAGATGGCTACTCCAGAACCAATTTTTGCCATTAAACGCTGGCGACGTTGAGTATATTCAGTGTGCATAATTCCGTAATATTCTTTATCTAGATCAGGTTGTTATACAACTTTAGCCCAAACTAACTATATGGAACCTTTTACCCAAATTATTGGACAAAATACAGCGATCGCGCTACTGAAGTCAGCAATTAAACAAGATCGAGTTTCTCCTGCTTATCTATTTACAGGTATGGAGGGCATTGGGCGTAGACTCACGGCTTTGGCATTTGCAGAGGCAGTAATTAATGATCCAAAATCATCTCTACGGGTGCGGGGACGGAATCATCCAGATTTGATGTGGGTAGAACCAACCTATTTAGATAAAGGTAAACTGCTCACGGCAATAGAAGCGGAATCCGCAGGATTAAAAAAACGCTCTGCTCCCCAAATTCGCCTTGAACAAATTCGGGCAATTGGGCAATTTCTCAGTCAGCCGCCCTTGGAAAGTAACCGATCGCTAGTAATTATTGAAGATGCCCAAACTATGCCCGAAGCCTCTGCTAATGGCTTGCTTAAAACTTTAGAGGAACCAGGTAGAGCCACCATTATTTTAATTGCTCCCAATGTTAGTTCGCTTTTGCCGACTTTGGTATCTCGATGTCAGCGCATTCCGTTTTATACCCTGAGTAGTTCTGAGTTAATGACAGTTCTATCCATTCAAAATTTTAATCAAAATGGAATTGATCAGATTTTTTTACAGGAAATTATTGATTTAGCTCAAGGTTCCCCAGGAGCAGCGATCGCTAATCTTGCTCACTTTGAAAGTATTCCTGCGCAAATTCTGACTGATACCCAAAATCTTAGTAGTAATCCCAAACAGGCTCTAAGTTTGGCAAAAAATATTTCTAAAGAGTTAGAACTAGAAACTCAGATTTGGTTACTTAGCTATCTTCAAAATTACCTGTGGCGATCGGACAAATCAGATAAATCAGCAAAAACTATGCAGTCTCTAGAATCAGCCAAACAACAACTAAGTAGCTATATTCAACCTCGCTTAGTGTGGGAAGTCCTGTTATTAGGGATTTGAGATAATTACTTATTCATATCATCATAGATAGCGGCAGTACTAGGTGAAGAACTGGTAAGAGTTTGAAATACCCAGAATTTAAGAAGTGCATCCAAAAAAACTGGTACAGTAGCAATAAAAGCCAATGATAAATTCCTATTTTCAGGCAAGCCAAAATGTATAGAGAAAGTATTAATTAAAACTTCCCAGCCATCGCTAGAGTGGTAGCCAACAAAGGTATCAGTGATGACAATAATTAGAAATGCTTTGGCGTTATCATTTAACCCATAAATTGTTTCATCTATAAATTGTTTAATAATTTTGACCTCTTTTTTACCCATAATTAAAATGGCGTAAACTACAAATCCTGCAGTCATATCGGCAAATAAATTTTGTATACCTTCTAAACTTAAATCTTGATAA
>JBBQHY010000318.1:0-3025 GCA_038324415.1 Pseudanabaenales cyanobacterium
TTTACCTCTTGATATAAAATCCTAGCTATGGATTCTACATTCATGTCAATCTCTGCTTGGCTTTCAGGTGTCATGACTTCTCTCTTTTTTTGTCCGATTTTATGCCATTATCACACATCAGCAAAAGTGGGACGCTCCCTATATTTGTGATTCGAGGTCTTCATCCCTTTCTCAAAAATCCCCATAATCCCCACTATATTCCCATAATTAGAGAGCTTAAAAACTTAGCAAGGGAATTAACTCGTACTCGTAAAATTTTAATTATTATTAGCCACACCTTAGAAATCCAACCCTAACTGACTGAAGAAATTAAAGTTATTGATTTTCCATTACCTAATATTACTGAAATCGCTGATTTGATTCGGAATGCGATCGCCCCTGAAGCCATAAAACTTGCAGGGCTGGGTTGGGAACAATTAGTTAAGGCTTGTCAAGGCTTAAGTCGAATGCGAATTCAGAGAATTTTGGCGAAAGCATTAGCTGCAAAACAACAGATCGATGATTCTGATATAGAAGTAATTTTATGGGAAAAACAAAGGGCAATTAGGCAGACAGGAATTTTAGAATTCTTTACAACTGGCGACTCTCTCAAAAGCATAGGTGGTTTAGAGAACTTGAAGCGATGGGTAAAAACCCGTCAAAATGCCTTTAGTGAAGAGGCAAGAAGTTATGGTATTCCTAATCCTAAGGGTATTCTGCTCGTGGGAATTCAAGGTACTGGTAAATCTCTTTCTGCGAAAACGATCGCCTATGAATGGAGATTACCTCTACTAAGATTAGATTCTGGTCGATTATTTGGGGGGTTAGTGGGGGAAAGTGAAAGTCGAGTGCGGCAAATGATTCAATTGGTAGAAGCGATCTCTCCTTATGTATTGTGGATTGATGAAATTGATAAGGCGTTTGGTAACATCTCTGGCGCAATTGATGGTGATTCTGGGACTAGCCGCAGGGTCTTTGGTTCTTTAATTACGTGGATGCAGGAAAAGACCTTACCTATATTTATCGTTGCCACCGCTAATAATATCCAAATTTTGCCCGCCGAACTATTACGCAAAGGCAGGTTTGATGAAATCTTTTTTCTGAACTTACCCTCAGAAACCGAAAGACAGGAAATATTTAAGGTGCATCTACAAAAGCTCCGTCCCCATCGCCTGCGAGAATTTGATCTAGCACTATTGGCTCACGCATCCAAGGAATTTAGTGGAGCGGAAATTGCTCAGGTAATTATTGATGCTATGCACCTTGCTTTTAGTCAAGTTTCTGCTGGTTATAATTCCCATCGAGACTTTACAACCGAAGATATTATTTTAGCGATTAAAGAGACTGTACCCTTGGCAGCGATCGCCTGTGAACAAATCAATATACTTAAACGTTGGGCAGCTGAAACAGGTGCTAGAACTGCATCAAATGATCTTGCTTTAACTAAAGAATTAAAACAATATGCAAATTGGTGGGAGATGAATAATTAACTTGATCTTAAACACCTATTAGAAAAGTATTGCTTAAGGGATTAGGAAACTTCCCTTGATAATTTGAGGTATCCTGTAGCCTAATAATTAAAAATAGAAGGTGAGTTTATGTCCTTTATTATTTCTGCGATCGCCACTCTTAGCTCATTATTAGTATTTTTTAATAGCAAGCGACTAGTTGAGAATCGAAGCACTCAGTTAGCAATCAAAGGGATTTCGGGTTTAGTCGCGCTTTTATCTGGGCTTAGTGCTATTGCCAGAATCTTAGTGGTCATTCCAGCAGGAACAGTCGGAGTAGAAGATTTTCAAGGGCAGGTTAGCGATCGCTCCCTATTGCCAGGTATCCACACGATTAATCCTTTTGCCGATGTTATTCAATTTTCCACAAGGCTGCGAGATGTGAAGGAAGAAATTTCTGCCACCTCTAAAGAAGGACTTAATCTTAATATTGACGTTAGCATTCAATATCGACTTGATCCAGCTAAAGCTCCAACTGTCTATCAAAATATTGGCACAGACGAGCAGGAGATTGTAGTATCAAGATTCCGCTCTATTTCCCGCCAAGCTATTGCCAAATATCCAGCCGAAGCAGTATATGCCACGAAAAGAGAAGAAATTGCGTTACAACTACGAGAAAAATTGCGATCGCAAATCGCCCCACTCGGATTTATTGTAGACGAGGCATTATTGAGAAATGTGAAAGTTCCCGATACCTTACAAGCGGCAATTCAGCAAAGACTTAAAGCCGAACAGGAAAATATTCAAATGGAATTTATCCTAGCAAAAGAGAAGCAAGAATCAGACCGCAAACGGATAGAAGCGCGGGGAAGTTCGGATGCTCAAAAAATTCTTAGTCAGGGACTCACTCCATCAATTCTCCAACTACGCACAATTGAGGCGATGGAAAAACTTGCCCTATCCCCTAATTCCAAAGTTGTGATCACTGGTAATGGGCAGAATACTCCCCTAATCTTGCCATTGAATCAAGACAAATCTGCACCTTAGAAGATATAAACTATTCTCAAAAAATAGCTTAAGTATCTACCAAATAATTCTGGAAATCTTAATGTACAACTACGCAAATATCCTCATTACACTCTACATTAGATGGAGGTTCTGATGATATCTCTTCGGGTTCTGTATCTGGTATAAGCATAAACTTCACAACTCTAGTACCCGTAATTCCATGACTTTCAAGTACTTTTTTGAAATCAGTCAGAATTAGAGGTAATTTTTGCGTCATTTCTAATCTGAGCTGCTCTACGTCTTTTTCTATTGCATCTAACATGATGGTAATTTGAATTACAGTTTAGCTAGTTTATAGTAGTAAGGGTATTGGCACAACGCACCATTGATGGTAATAACTTATAGCAACAATAAATAGAACCCAATCTCTTAATCAAACTTTCTAGAAGCAGCAATCCTAATTATGAGGTTTCAAGCAGGATTAGTGGGAAATTCTAGATTAAAATCTTGAATCATAAAGTCAAGAAGACTATCCCAAGAATTAAATAGTACTCCCTTCCCAGTTAAAGATTACTAGTGTTAGGGGGTGT
>JBBQHY010000319.1:0-3018 GCA_038324415.1 Pseudanabaenales cyanobacterium
TTGCCAACAGTTGCGGCTGAAGATCGAATTATCCTCACTGCCGATCAGAGAATTTTGAATCGACCCCTAGAGATTGAAGCTGTAAGGAACTCTAAAGCTAAGTTATTTGTGTATTCTTCTAAAGAGATGACAGGAGAGGCGATGAGTAGTGGGTTTCTTGCTGCTGCTGACAAAATCAAAGAAATTGCTATGAGTAGATCAAATTATTTAATCGTAAAAGTTTACAAGAATGGATCGATTATGGAAGTGAATAAATAATAATTATAAGGATAAGCAGAAGAAATATTAACTCAAAATATACTTGGCAATCCGTTAGGCGGCATCTGCTGAACCCATGAGCTCTTGTACATTGGTAATGGCAATTTAAAAGTGGTTGGGATTGCTTAAAAGAAGTACAACTTCGCTAAGTACTAAATATTTCTAACGTGACAAGGGAGTAGAAAAAATTTAATCTTCAGATTTAACTTCAGGTTTTTGCTCTGGAAATTCTTGCAATAGATACCAGAAAATCACTAGATTTAGAATAAAAATAATTAATTTTAGGATTGAAATCCCCTTTGTTAACTCAAAAATTTCAGGGGGAATACTAATCCCCACAACCCCAATTACCAACCATCTTGCCCAAGCTTTTTCATACCACAAGCCGATCGCTTCAATTACAGTCACAACCGCATACACTACTAAACCAACAGCACTAAATTGTAAAGTCCTAGGGTTAAAGTTCAAGATTTTTTCCAGTACCCAAGCAATAATTCCCTTCTTTCCAGATAGAGCTACGGATTCGGCAAAATTTTGTAAATCCTCATAATTTTTAGAGGCTAAAAATATTGTTATGGCAGCGATCGCAAATAAAGAAGCGTTAAGGGCTTTATAAGAGACAATTGCAATCAATCCATTCGGACGCCTACCAATTTCTGACATATTTAATAAACTCTTTGATCAAAAGATAGCTTTGTAATCTATTCATAACTCTATCCTAACCTTTACTACCGTGGAGTTCCTTAATAGCTTTCCTTTCTGAATTCTAGGGCTGATTGAATATTTATACCCTTTGCCCAAATTCCTAAATGCTGAGATTGGGCGTTCTTTTCGGCGATTTCATATCCTTCGCAACCTTTGCCAGAGGGGTTATAAAATTCAGCATAGCCCTGATCCACCAAGATTTTATTGATATTGCCCCGATCGCTAATAATTTCGGCTGAAAACCTACCAAGGCGATCATGTCCTAAAATATTCACTTCAAAGGGTTGATTATTAACTAGAGCTTTTAGAGCCTTACGAGCGGCTTGTCCCTTTACTTGCTTAAGTTCTGGTGCGTCTATACAAGCCAAATGTACCTGAGCTTTGATGCCACCGTGGATAATTGTAATGTTATCGCCATCGTAAAATTTGACGGTGTTAAACGCCCAGACCGAAGGTGCATAAATTAAAATTAGGATCAGAATTAGAAATATAGTGAGGATTTTTAGCATTAAATCGGCATTAAACCTGTATGTCGCTTTAAATATCTATGTTAAATATCTTTGTGGATAAAGCGCTGGGGATTACTACCACTATAATCTGCGACAATCTGTCCCTGCCCATGTAGTTGATATTTATAGGTTACTAGTCCTTCTAAACCGACTGGTCCACGGGGTGGCATTTTTTGAGTACTAATGCCTACTTCTGCTCCAAATCCATAGCGGAAACCGTCAGCAAATCGGGTAGAACAATTGTGAAAAATCCCTGCGGCATCGACATCACTGCTAAAAGTTGCATAAGCATCAATGTTAATGGTTGCGATCGCCTCGGTATGTTTAGAACCAAAGCTATTAATGTGATTAATTGCCGCTTCTAGATCGTCCACAATTTTGATGGCAAGAATTAAATCGCAGTATTCGGTATCCCAGTCCGTTTCAGTAGCAGGGATGAGATTGGGAAATAGGCTTAAGGTTTGAGTGCAGCCCCTAAGTTCGACATTTTGGGCTTGCAAGGCAGGAATAACTTTGGCTAGAAATTTTGGCGCGATCGCCTCATGCACTAATAACGTCTCAATTGCATTACAGGCGGAAGGATACTGGGTTTTAGAATCCACTGCGATCGCCACTGCTTGATCCATATCTACTTCTTGGTCAACATATAAATGACAAATCCCATCGGCATGACCCAAAACAGGAATATTGGTATTTGCTTGAATGTAGCGTACAAACTCATTGGAACCACGGGGAATAATCAAGTCAATATGCCGATCCATTTGTAAAATCGCCATGGTTTCCGCTCGAGTTGTCAGCAACTGCACCACATCTGGGGAGATTTCTGAATTTTCTAAAGCTAGATGGATAACCTGCATGATCGCTTCACAGGATAAAACTGCTTCACTGCCACATTTAAGCAAAACGCCATTTCCAGATTTAATGGCTAAAGCAGAAATTTGGGTCACAGCATCGGGACGTGCCTCAAAAATTACACCCAATACTCCCAGTGAGCAGGAAATTCGCTCTAGAATTAGCCCTGCATCTAGCTCCCGATGAATTTGCCTGATACCTGTAGGATCACTTAACCGAGCCACATCCCTCACTCCTGTTGCCATTGCTTTAATTTTATTTGCATCCAGTTTCAGGCGAGCAATGAGCGGAGCAGCTAGATTTGCAGCTAGGGCATTTACGACATCTTTTTGGTTGGCTTCTAAAATCTGTTCGCTATGTTTAGAAATTGCCTCAGCGATCGCCTCTAATGCCAAATTTTTAGTGGGATTATCCAATTTTGCCAGAGTTCGGGCGGCGGATTTAGTAATCTGAACTGTCTCTAAAAGCGATCGCATAAGGTTACTTAAAAATAGTCTCAGTATTATATCTCAGCTCCTTCCCATCCTTAATTTACTGGCTTTCCAGAATTTATAGATATCTACATTATTACTAATTCGTATAAGTTCCATACAAAACCGAAATAAAAAGTCCGAACAATGCAGGGTTAATTCATTCTAAATATAGTTTTGAGAGATGTAAAACTAAATTCCACAATTCTTTGAGCTTGAGCCAT
>JBBQHY010000320.1:0-3017 GCA_038324415.1 Pseudanabaenales cyanobacterium
TATCAGAAATTAGTAGCACAACATTCTGGAGTCAATTTTCTAGCTTTATTTTTAGCTTTTTCCAATTTTACTTTTAAGATTATTGCCCAAACAACCAGAGTTTGAATAATATGACTAAACTAGCTCTAAACCAATTAATCTTCAATGCCTAATCTAATTTCTCCGCAAATTAAAGTCACAGTAAAACTATTTGCAGCTTTTCAAGAAGTAGTTGCCAAGTCGGAAATTTACTTAGAGCTACCAGAATATAGCCCCGTATCTTCAGTTTACGAACAGCTAGTTGCCACATATCCAGTTCTTGAGTCTTGGAGAGCGGTGACACGATATGCTGTTAACCTTAATTTTGTTGATAAAAATACTCCATTACAGAATGGAGATGAAGTTGGTCTGATTCCGCCTGTGAGTGGAGGTTAAAATTTTGATTAAGCTTCTTGGTTTAAGAAGGGTAGTAAAGCGATCGCCCGAGCTTGTTTAATTGCTTTAGTTAAATCACGTTGTTGCTGGGCGGTTAAGCCCGTGATGCGGCGAGGTAAAATTTTTCCTCTTTCGGTGACGAACTTACGGAGCAAATCCACATCCTTATAGTCAATTAGGGCTGTGGGTTTAATTGGAGATAGTCTTTTACGAAAAAAAGCCATAGTATTTACTTGATTTCCTTGTGTACGGTGTGTTTATTGCAATGAGTGCAGAACTTTTTAAGCTCTATTCTCCCAGTATCGTTGCGGCGATTTTTGGTGGTTGTATAGCGGTTAACACCGGGCGATCGCTTGTTAATGTTAGTGCGACAGTCGGTGCATTCGAGAGTGATGATAATGCGAACGCCTTTAGCCATTGTTTTAGCCTAAATTTTTAATCTTAATTATTTGAAAGCACGGTCTAATAATTTATCATGACTCAGCTAATTCTGCAATCCTAAGTCTTGGGCTGTTTGTAATACAATTTCTTGTACTTGGGATAATGGCATTTGGTGAGTTTTTGCTAGGCTTATACAGTCTTCATATTCGGGCTGAATAGTTTTGAGGTTAGGGCGATGCGCTACTTTGACCCTCGCAGTTCCTAGCTTTGTTTGGATAGTAAAAATATCTCTAGGGATAATCCTGCGTTCTTGGTATCTGCGCCGAATTCCTAGAGTTGTGGTTTCATTGAATAAAATTTCTTCACAAATTTCTAGGCGATCGCAGGGACAAATTACCGTAATCAGAATAGCAGGACGAGATTTTTTCATCCCGATCGCTTGGGTAAACACATCTAAAGCTCCCTGACTAAGCAGCAAATCCATAACATAGCCAATGACTTGACTGCTGAGATCGTCAACCTGTGTTTCTAGAATTCCTATAATTTCAGTGGTTAATTCAGTTTTTTTTTATCTAGTTCTACTTTACTTTCCGTAGATTCTCCAATCCACAATCTCAAAATATTGGGAATTTCTAACTCTCTGGTTCCAGCGCCTAGTCCAATTTTGTTAATACTCATAGCTGGAATCGCTCCAAACTTAGAACTTAAGGTCACAGCGATCGCCGCCCCAGTTGGTGTGACTAATTCCTGTTCAATACCATTACTAAATACTGGAACCTTATACATTTCCCATAGCTTCAAAACCGCAGGTACTGGAACTGGTAACTTTCCGTGCTCACACTTCACAAATCCGCCGCCCGTAGGCAATGCCGAGCAGAATACTTGTTCTATACCTAACCATGCCAGCCCCGCACAGGTACAGACGATATCGGCGATCGCATCCAATGCCCCAACCTCATGGAAATGGACTTGTTCGGGAGGAATACCATGGACTTTACCCTCGGCGATCGCTAGTTGCTGAAATATATCTAAACTCTGCTTTTCGACCGAGGGCTCCAGTTGAGCAGATTTAATTATGGTTTCAATTTCAGGTAAATGTCGATGATGATGCCCATGGTGGTTGATATCTACATGAAGTTTCACCGCCTCTTGTCCGCACCGAATAACTAGCTCGGAACGCAACTTGACTTCATCGCCAATTCCTAACCGTTTTAATATTTCTGTAAAGTATTCTAGGGGCACACCTGCGCTCACTAACGCTCCAAGGCACATATCCCCCGCAATGCCGACGGCACAGTCAAAGTAGGCGATTTTTTTAGTGAATGCATGAGATGAAGACATGATTTTGTTGGCATATTACTCTTCTCATCCTACCAACTAATAATCTCCAATTCCACCTATGCTGACAGAGCCAAGTTATTCCGTAGGGCAGATAATCCCTTTTTTACTTGTCTGGAAACAGTTACAGGACTGATCCCTAAAAGTTTTGCCACTTCACGCTGGGTAATGTCATCGAGAAATACATACTCTAAAATTTCCCGAGTGCGCTGTTCTAAAACATTTAAAGCCTGATATAAATGGGTTGTATCTGGCTGAATATGCAGCGAGCCTTGCTTGGGATCGGGTACTAGATCTGAAAGCGATACCGAACCATCTTCAAGGGAGCCAATTGGGGCATCTAAACTTAGAGGCGATCGGTTGCGATAGGCTAGCTTAACTTCCTGCCATTCTGTTGGCGAGACCCCAAGTGCATTAGCGACTTCAGACTCGCTGGGTTCTCGATCTAACTCACTACGAAGTTCGGATGACTTGCGAGCAGCTTGGTGATATAACTCTAACCATCGCCGAGGAACTCTAAGGGTTGAACATTTATCTCTCAAATAATGCTGAATTTCGCCCCGCACATACCGAGTAGCAAAGGAACTAAAAGCGTAGCCCCGACTTAATTCAAATCTTTCGATCGCTCCAATTAAACCCATACAACCAACTTGCAAAAGGTCTTCATAGCCTTCGGAACTTTGACGCATCCAATAGCTAACTTCTTTTTTGACCAAACCAATATTTAGTTGCACTAGCTGATTACGAAGCCGAGCACATGGGGAAAGGTGATATGCCTTAAATATTTCTAGGGTTCTTTGCTTATCCTCAACTGAAAATTCTTTTGTACTTCCAGATACCTGTGCAGAAGCTGAAGATTTGATTAATGCTAGTGTTCCCATGAC
>JBBQHY010000321.1:0-3013 GCA_038324415.1 Pseudanabaenales cyanobacterium
TTTCAAGATCTTGGGCTGGTTCGACTCAAAAATGGGGACGATATAGACCTGAAATTCTTGCAGCATTGGCTAATGGTATTAGTTTGGCTTGTGTTGCGGCTTGGATATTTAAAGAAGCGATCTCCCGCATACAATCTCCTCCTGCGGAAATTTTAGGCTTACCGATGCTAATAACGGCGTTGATAGGTTTAGCAGTAAATAGCTTTAACGTCTTTAGTTTGCATGGTTCTAGTCACCAAGACCTTAATGTTAAGGGTGTACTTTGGCACATAGTGGCAGATTTGGTCAGTTCAGTGGGTACGGTATTGGCTGCGATCGCTGTAATTTGGCTGGGTTGGAATTGGGCAGATGGCGTAATTAGCTTGGCTGTTGCTTCTTTAATTGCAGTTTTGGGTGCTGTTTTGGTAGTCCAAAGTATTAACTGTTTGCGAGGTCAGGTTGCTGATATTTCCTGTCTTTGTAGCATCACCACTAATCTATCTAGCCAAGAATGCCTCGATCGCCAAAAAGCAGAGAAAATTTTATTTCCAACTTTACAGGAAATGATTTGATATTAGTCAGCAGTTGGAACCATCTTCTATTAATACTTTTAAGCATAATTATTGATTACAAATCTTCCCGAAAGAAAACTGATATTCATTTAGTTTCTATATCTCGATAAATTGTGTAAACATGGATAATACTGAGTTAAATTCTGACTAAATGCCTGCCACCCTTCTTAAAGTATCTAAAAAAAAGTTAAAGAACCCACCCCTAAAAGTCTGTAAGCTGGGCGATCGCAATCTGCGCCAACCTGCCAAGCGCGTGAGTAAAGTTAATGATGAAATTCGAGCGATCGCTATACAAATGCTGCAAACCATGTACAGTGACAACGGTATTGGTCTGGCTGCGCCTCAAGTGGGCATTAACAAGCAAATTATTGTGATCGACTGCGAATTAGAGGATGAGAATTCGCCGCCATTAATTTTAATTAATCCTGAACTTAAATCCTCTGGTGGCGATATTGTTTTAGGCGAAGAGGGATGCCTGAGTGTACCTGATGTCTTTTTAGATGTGCAACGTCCCGATCAAATTACAGTTAATTTTCGAGATGAAGAGGGTAGACCCCAAACCTTAACTACTGATGGGATTTTAGCTAGGGTGATCCAACACGAACTAGATCATCTCAATGGAGTTTTATTTGTTGATCGGGTACAAAATGCGATCGCCCTTAAAAAAGAACTAGCCAAACATGGATTCTCTTTAGGAGATGTACAGTCCGTTAAATCTTAAGGCGGTTTCTGGAAAAAATTACCCAATCCGAAGCCCCTAAATCCCCAATTCTGGGGACTTTGATTCTTAGAACCCCCAGAATTGGGGGCGGGGGCTGCGTAGCTCCTTTAAACGAATCTCCTAAATTTGCATAATGTGAGACGGGAGAGATATTCCGCCTTTTTTTAAGGTTTTAGATAGGCCCAAACATATAACTTCCAACCGATTCTAGATCGTTACTGAAGTAAAACTCTTTGATCATAGTCATTACTTCTTGTTTGCTCAGATTACCATCGCCATTAGCATCAATTTTAGCGAAGGTTTCATCGACATAGATTACGGAGATGTTATAAACTCGAAATAACTCAGCCCATTCAGCTTTATCGAGATTTCCACTTTGATCGGTATCCACAACTGTAAAAATTGCATCACTCAAGGCTAAAACCTCTTGGTGATAGTCAGGGTTGGGGAGGACAACCTCAAAGTAGGTAAACCACTCTTTTACGGTAATTTGAGTCCGAATTTGGGTAGTCCAAGCATCAGGATTATTTAGGACTTCAGGCTGAGAATTATAGACATTTTTGATTTCAGAGCGCATGCGATTCCACAAATAGATAAACTTGCTACTGATATCTTCGTAGGCGCTAGAATCTACTTTCCACCCGCGTAAATCGGCAAGCCGTTGTGCTAAACATTCAAAATCAGAAATCTTTAATACTCCGAGATTACAAGCATCGTACATCGAAAATAGCTTCATCAATTTGCGCTTTTGAAACTCTGTCAGCATATAAACTCCCTAGCAATTGTTCGTAAAAATATATCTAGCCGTAAATTTCAATGTATCAGAAGCTATTAGGCACAATAGGTTAAATTTGGTTTATGAAAGTTCTAATTTTAGGTGGTACGGGTGATGCTGTTAAACTCGCAGCTAAATTATTACTAGTTCCTGAATTGGAAATTATTACCTCTTTGGCAGGTCGGACTCGAAAACCGTCGGCATTGGTTGGGGATTTCAGAATTGGTGGTTTTGGTGGTGTTTCAGGATTAGTCAATTATATTTCCGAGCAAAAAATTGATTTACTAATTGATGCTACCCATCCCTGTGCGGGACAAATTTCATGGCATGGTGCGATCGCCTGTGAAATGACAAAAACTCCCCATTTAATGCTTGTCCGTTCTGAGTGGCAAAAGGTAGAGGGCGATCGCTGGATTGAAGTTGAAAATGTGGAAGCCGCAGCCCAGATAGTTTCCCAACTTGGCACCAGAATATTTATTACTTCAGGTCGGCAACAACTAGAACCATTTTTAAATATTGCTCAGATTCATCCCCATTTTTGGTTTTTATTACGCTCTATCGATCCGCCTGATTTAGTAATTCCGAATAGTAAAATTTTACTAGATCGAGGTCCTTTTAGTTTGGAGGGAGAACGCAAGCTATTACAGAATTATGAAATTGAAGCGATCGTGAGTAAAAATAGTGGAGGAGAGGCGACATCTGCCAAACTGATTGCGGCTAGAGAGTTAAATATTCCGATTGTGATGATTCAACGTCCACTAATGCCTGAGGGAGAGAAGGTAAATGATATTGAAGGGGCGATCGCTTGGATCAAGATACGCCCTTCCCACCATAGAAAAATACACAGTTTAAATGGGGTTAAGGGGCAAAGCCCCTTCGTGGGGGCGCAGCCCCCACACCCCCAAAAGACTAATCTTTGACTGGGAAGGGAGTACCTATTGAAAACAGAGATTTAGATGAGAATAC
>JBBQHY010000322.1:0-3007 GCA_038324415.1 Pseudanabaenales cyanobacterium
AATTTCCCCATACCAAATGGACAGTCGAAGAAGTGTGACAGCCATGGCATGGGCTGATGGCGAATTAGAACCCGATGAAGGGACTGTGATGCTAGGGCCGTTTGCGCAACTATTTGCCCCAACTATTGACCAAAGGCGATCGCTGGTTCAAGAACTCAGATCTTATCTAGATCAAAATTTACCCCTCGAAGATTGCATGAAACATCTGCGTCGAATTGAAGATCGGCGCTTAGTCCTGAGATTATCCTATCAAGTGATTCAAGCTAGCCAACGCACGTCAGATGAACCCCTGATCAATGTGGAAGAAGCCTCAGCCTATCAAAAATTAGTAACCCTCTTAGATTTACCCCCTGCCGAAGTTGCCGCAATTGAAACTGAATTTTCAAAAAACTTAACTGTGGCTGAAGTTGCGGCAAAATTACAGGCTTTAATCAATAACTAGGAGCGACTATATAAAGTTAAAATTATAAAATTGGACAAGCAAGATTAGGTAATGCCCCTAATTGTCTAAAGTGTACATAAGCTTTTCCACTTAGTTAATATGTCTGAAAAATCTGATTCTCAGCCCAAAATTCTAGCGATGCCCTTTTTCTCTGGTTTACCTGAGAGGTCATCATTCCAAGCTACATCCCAAACAGTTACTAGAACCCATCCTGCTGAACAAGTGATTTTGCTGGAAAATGATTGGGGAAATTCCGTTTACTTTATTGTCAATGGCTGGGTAAAAATTCGCACCTATAACCTTGATGGCAAAGAAGTTACCCTTAATATTCTGGGTGCTGGAGAAATGTTTGGAGAAATGGCAGCTTTGGATCAGATTCCCCGTTCTACAGATGTGATTACCCTCACCTCCACCACGATCGCTTCATTACCAGCATCTAATTTTGTGCATCTAATTGAGACTGAACCTTTGGCGGGGATTCACCTTGCTCGGCTTTTAGCAAAACGTCTCCGTCAAGTTAATCGCCGCCTTAGACTACGAGAATCTGATAGTACCTCTAGGGTGGCAGATGTTTTGTTATTTTTGGCAGAAGGGCAGGGAACTTTGGGATCCATGGGAGTAGAGATTCCCAACTTGCCCCACCGTGAACTCAGTAGTCTGAGTGGGTTAGCAAGGGAGACTGTAACCAGGGTTTTGGGCAAACTAGAGCGTAAAAACTTAATCCAAAGGGACTCAGACCGAGATGTTTTATGTATTCTTAGTCTTGATGGTCTGGAAAGCCTGATGGCTTAGGAAATTTTCGTTAAAGAATCCACCCAGCCCCCTGCCCCAATTCTGGGGGGGCTGAAAATTAAAGTCCCTAGAATTTGGGATTTAGGGGCTGTGGATTGGGTAATTTTTTGCCATAAACCGCCTTAGAGAAACTAACGCAAAATTAAATAGCATAGCTTAGGGAGAAGGATTTAACATCTTTGGGCTCTACATAAACCCGTTGTTGAGGTGCAAGATTCAAAGTGTCAAAGCGATCGCGGTTTAAATGCGCCATTAAAACCTGACCATCATCTAAAACTAATTCCACTTGAATTTCCCAACCCAAATGAATCAGGCGACTAATCCGAGCAGGGAAGGCATCAGGGCTAGGTTCTAGCTTAATTACTATATCTTGGGGACGGATAAAAACTGGATTATGAATGCCATTGTCGGAATTTTGAGAAATGATATTTACTGGACCAATAAAGCTCATAACAAAAGCCGTAGCAGGGCGATCGTAAACTTCCGCAGGTGTTCCAATTTGTTCAACTTTGCCATGATTCATAATCACAATTTGATCGGAGACCTCCATCGCCTCTTCTTGATCGTGGGTGACAAATACGGTAGTCACGTGAACTTCGTCGTGCAGTCGCCGCAACCATGCCCGTAATTCCTTTCTTACCTTGGCATCCAGCGCTCCGAATGGTTCATCTAACAGTAAAACCTTGGGTTCGACGGCTAAAGCTCTGGCTAGGGCAACTCTTTGTCTTTGTCCACCCGAAAGCTGAGAAGGATAGCGATCGCCTAGTCCTTTAAGCTGGACTAAATCTAGTAATTCATCAACCTTAGCCTTAATAATATTTTTAGCAACTTTGCGAATTTCTAAACCAAAGGCAATATTTTTGCGAATGGTCATGTGCTTAAACAAGGCGTAGTGCTGAAACACAAAGCCAATGCCGCGATCGCGTACTTCTTGAAAGGTGGCATCTTCACCTGTTAGTAAAATTCGACCTTGATCTGGGGTTTCGAGTCCTGCAATCATCCTGAGCAAAGTCGATTTACCAGACCCAGAAGGTCCTAAGAGTGCCACTAGAGACCCAGTTTTAACTTCAATACTGACTTGATCTAATGCCTGAAAATCACCAAACTGCTTTGAAATGTTTTCAACTACAATACCCACTTACCCAAATCTCCAGTTAATCCTTGTACTTGCCGTTAATTTTAGCGTAGAATTCCTAATATTTTTCCCTAGCTTTTGGCATAGATCGCCATTGGTTCCTTAATGAACTTAATATATAAATGCTTGAAGGTAGATTTGAGAATCCTGGGAAAGCCAAAATCAATGGGAATCATCTGGGTCGGCAGTTGCCAGTTGTGAATTTGGAGTTCGGGAATGGATGCGCCAGCGATCGCAATTTCTTCCAAACTTTTATACTTTCCGATTTTAATCGTAGGTACAAGGTCGGGATTAACGCCTAAAACCTCAATTACAACTCGATCTAGGGCAAATACATCGGTTGAGGCTCCCAGCATCCCTAAATATCTGGGTTCTCCTTGTCCTGGCCCATTACCTTCGTGTCCGATAATCCCATCTATAATTGTCAAAGCAGGAGCGATCGCCTCCGCAGTTTCTACTAGCATTCGCGCAAATTTATCTACATCTTTTCCCGCCTCCATGTGCCACCATGCCTTCATTTTGCCGGGGACGCAGCCAAATAAATTCTTTACCCCCATAGTTACCGTAAGCTGCACGTGGGATTTAACCTTGGGCAAATTAATCACCACATCCGCACCCATGGCTTCTTTACTTAGACG
>JBBQHY010000323.1:0-3005 GCA_038324415.1 Pseudanabaenales cyanobacterium
CCATAAATTGTTTCATCTATAAATTGTTTAATAATTTTGACCTCTTTTTTACCCATAATTAAAATGGCGTAAACTACAAATCCTGCAGTCATATCGGCAAATAAATTTTGTATACCTTCTAAACTTAAATCTTGATAAAGAGTATAGAGTTCTCGAGCTTTTTCTTGTAAAAGTTCTTCTATTTTTGTGTTATCAACTTCATCAGGTTTACCATCGAGCAATGCTTGAAATTCTAGTTTTTCTCTTTGTTCTCTAAATTCATTTAAGGCTCTTTCTTCAATTTCTTTACTAAATTCAAACTCAACTTTATGACGTAATTCCCAACTTTCAACTAAAGGTCTAAACAGAACATTCTTAGATATTTGTTGAGTAGCAATTGTTACTATAATTAAAATAATAATGAATCGAATTCCTATATTAATCCGCCGCCGACTTTGGCGTACTTCTTGTACTAGATCTTGCTCATAGTTATCCCCAGAGGTGATATTACGTCTAATTCGATTAAGGGATTGTAAAATTGAGACGGGAACATATGTTCTTTCCACATTTTTAGGAGTGAATTCGTGATTTTCAGAGTCTCTATTCTCAATATTTATGGTGACTGGTTTAGCAGTTTTACCCTTAACTTTAGGAATAATTTTAGTGGCATCTAAAAGCTTAACAGGATGTTGATTGGGATTAGTAATAGGCTCAGAAACATTTGATCGATACCTAGATAAAATCAGATCAATAAAAGCTAATTTCTGCAATAAACTTGGAGAAGAATTCTCTAAATTAGAATTATCAACTAACTGTATAGAAACTTTACTAATATCTGGCTTTAAAAAATTGGGAATTCTAGAACTGATTTTATATTCTGCTAGTCTAATATCTATTGTAATTAGGGCATTTTGTAGTTGCGTTTGAAACAGGCTATAGGTATTTTCTGCATAACCCCAATCTTTAGATATAGGTTTGCCTTCAAAATAATTATCTTCTAATTTATTAATAGTTATGGCAGATTTATAAGCTACATCAATTGCTCTTTCGGGAGTATTTCTTAGCCAATTTGATATATCAAACAAGAAATTCTTAAATCTACCTTTCACAATTAATTTAAATCCTTAATTTTCGATGAATATTTGAAGATTTAATAATTAAATTTGAATTAACTACTATTTATTTTGATAATCACCATTATTTCCACTATTAATATGGATTTTACTGGTTATTTGAAGGCAAATTAGACTCAGGAAGTTTAATAAATACTAAATCTCCAGAATTAACGCCGTTAAGAATTTGAGTTTGATTATCAATGGTAATGCCAATGGTAATCTGTTGAAACTTGGGCTTTTGATTTTGATCTGGAATATACAACCCTGTTTGTCCTTTTTCAGTGGCGATCGCTACTGTAGGCACTAATAAGGCACTATTAATTTTTGCACCTAAAAATTTAAGATTAGTATTCATCCCTGATTTTAGCTCTGTCAAACCTGTAATTAACCTTACCCTGACCTGAAAAGATGTGACATTTTGCTCAATTACAGCTTCAGGAGCAATCAGGCGGACTTCACCTGTAAAGGTTTGATCGGGGTAGGCATCGGCGACAATTTCCACTTTTTGACCAATTTTAATTTGAGCGATATCTACTTCTGGGACTTTTGCTAAGATTTCAAGACCGCTAGCCGCTGAAACAATCGAAGTAGAGCTACCCGATCCCACGGCGGAAGCGGAGGTAGTTGGCGTGACAAATGCTCCCACATTGGAGAATTTTTGGGTAACAATGCCATCAAAGGGCGAGCGAATAACCGTATCATCTAACTGGACTTTCGTGGCATCTAATCGAGCTTGTGCCTCTTGTACCTGTGCCTTTGCTTGACTAATATCTTCAGGTCTTGCGCCATTTTGGAGTTGCTCTAGCTGCCTTTGCTGTTCCGAGAGATTGGCGGTAGTGGCTTTTTGGTCGGCAAATAATTCATCGAGGCGATCGCGGGTAATTGCGCCTTGGTTGGCTAGATCTTGATTACGCGCTAGACGGGTACGGCTCAGGTTAGCTCTTGCTCTTGCTG
This sequence comes from Pseudanabaenales cyanobacterium, assembly GCA_038324415.1. Classification (GTDB taxonomy): domain Bacteria; phylum Cyanobacteriota; class Cyanobacteriia; order Pseudanabaenales; family Pseudanabaenaceae; genus PCC-7502. The sequence goes on from JBBQHY010000323.1 coordinate 2,049, forward strand.
ACTCTAGACGGGCTTTGGCCGAGGATATTTCTTCTGTACGGCTACCGTTTTGCAATCTTTCTAGATTAGCTTGGGCATTTGCCAGACTCGCCTGTGCCTGAGCGATTTGGGTTTGAATGGTGCGATCGTCCATTTTGGCGATAATTTGCCCTTTGGAAACGCGATCGCCCTGCTCCACAAATAATTTTGCTAGTTGCCCCGCCACTTTGGGGCTAAGATTCACGGTTTGAACTGGCTGGACTATGCCGCTAGCTCTAATCCGTAGATTTAAGGACTTAGATTCGACAGGTACGGTTAAATTAGCGATATTTTGGCTTTTTTGATTTTGAGTTAGGGCAAAAACTGCGATCGCCCCCGCCGAGACTAAGCTCACAATTACAAGGGGTAATAACCAAGACCTTGGCTTACTGTTTGATTTAGGAATCTGCATTCAATAAAATATCCCTTAATACATCTCTCCTATTTTAGCTAGTAGCTATGAATTTCTTTAAATTTGGGGCAAATAACTATATCAACAAAAAAGTAACTAAAGGTGCAACAAAGTTGATATAAGTATCCTAGCTGTTTCAGTATGGTGATATGAACAAAGTAATGACGGTGGCTATCCTATTGGGATTAACGGTGGGTGGAGTTGGGATTGGGGCTGGCATTGCGGCTGTATTGATTGGTGGGGCTAATAATATCCGCATTGGCTCTCTTTATCCAGATAGTAATCCTGATCCTGCCAATAATTCCAACGATTCACCAAATCAAGTTCTGAACCCTAAAGACGAGCAATTGTGCCGACTAAATTCGGTAGTAGCTGTTAATAAATCTGTAGACGGTCTGTGGCAAGCTACTCAAGTTGGGCTAAACCCATTGCCTGCTCTGGTTAATTTCAATAATCAGATCGCCCCTAATCTATTAGCTACGATCAATCCAGCGCCCTTTCCTAAAATTAGCGATCGCGCCCGCCTT
>JBBQHY010000324.1:0-2916 GCA_038324415.1 Pseudanabaenales cyanobacterium
TCATGGGCAGAAATGGGTATAGCCCCAAATATTCCTATAAAACTGATAGTACTAACTTTTAACCAAGAATTAGCCATTATCAAAAAATATTTGTAAATAAATCAAACATTTGATTGAATTAAAAACCTATGTATTAAAAAAATAAAGGGACAGAAACTAAAAGCAGCTGCCCCTAATAAATTTCCTAATACATTTCAAATTAAGGTAATTTTACTTTAATTGTGAAACTTAAGCAGGCATTAACACTGCATCAACGATATGAATAACGCCATTATCACACGCAACATCAGCAGTTGTAACTTTGGAATCATTGATTTTGACACCATTAGCGGCATCAATTTTCACTTCAGAACCTTCAACAGTTTTAGCCGAAGTTAGCTTCACTACGTCTGCTGCCATCATTTTGCCAGAGACAACATGATAGGTCAGGATTTTTTTGAGCTTAGGAATATCCTTAAGTAATGAATCGACAGTTCCTGCAGGAAGTTTGGCAAAAGCCGCATCATCGGGAGCAAAAACAGTGAAAGGACCAGCCCCATTCAGAGTGTCTACTAAACCAGCAGCCTTAACCGCAGCAACTAAAGTGGTAAATGATCCAGCATTTACAGCAGTTTCGATAATCTTAGCCATTTGTTTTACCTAGTTTTTGTGATTTAGTTAACCGATTTGATTAACCGTATTCAGTGTTACATTTTAAAAATTTGTTTGGTGTTTCAAATAGCGTATAAGAACAGTCTAAATATAAGTTATACGGATGAAGCTCTAAACTAATGCCAGTTGGGATTCAGGTTTACAGATCGACCTCAAGGGATTTATTCTTACTCCCTTCCCACCATATAAATATACACAGTTTAAATGGGGTTAAGGGGTAAAGCCCCTTCGTGGGGGCGCAGCCCCCACACCCCCAAAAGACTAATCTTTGACTGGGAAGGAAGTATGTCTTCTATTAGGTCAGCCAAACTAAGCTGACAACAAAAGGGGCGCAGGTATAAGTTCTCCGTTTTGGTTTTTAGTATTTCGAGGAAATAAAGGTAATGACTTTTCTTTGAATTACCTACTTATAAATACTATTCCTTAATATTTTTGATTATACTGCCTCGCAACTGGGGCGGGCAATTAGTCCTTCGTAGGGTTCTGGGGCAAATTCTTGATCGGGTGATGTGAGTAAATAGCGATCGCATACATTAAAAAGTTCGAATTCTTGACTAGCTCGGCGCATTTCAAATAAAAAATTACCCGCAGGATCAACTCCCTGCCCAATAAAATTCAAATATTTTTTCATGGCACTGACCCGTGCCTTTTCAGGAATATTTTTACTAATATTTGTATGGAGGCGATCAATATAACTCCGAACTGCTTTTAGGGTAATTATTTCCACAGGTAAATTGCTTAAATATTGACGGATTTGGCTAAAAATCCACGGATTACGAATGGCAGATCTACCAATCATTAACCCCGCTGCCCCTGTTTGCCCTAAGATTTTACCCGCACTAAATGCAGATGTAATATTACCGTTGGCTAAAACTGGACATTTGACAATTTTTACAGCCTCGGCAATGCGCTCGTAATGCACTTCGCTTCTATACATTTCCTTGACCGTTCGCCCATGCAAACTTAAAAGATCGATTTCGTGCTTGTTAATCAAATTGAGGATTTGCTCAAAGTTTTCCGTATTCTCAAACCCAATCCGCATTTTTACAGTAAATGGTAATTCAACTTTATCCCGCAATGATCCTAAAATTTGATCAATTTTCTGGGGATCTCGCAATAGTCCACCGCCTACATTTTTACGATAAATTCTCGGTGCAGGACAGCCCATGTTTAAGTCAATGCCAGCGATCGCATACTGAGAGAGTTCGTTTGCCACACGCACGAGATCTGGAATACTCTCACCAATTAATTGAGCAAAAATGGGACGATTTGTAGAGTTTTCGGTAATAGAACGAAGAATATATCTTTCGGGTCGGGAATCGGCATAAACGCGAAAATATTCTGTAAAAAAATAATCGGGGCTACCATACTCAGCGATCGCTGTCATAAAAGCTAAATCCGTCACATCCTGCATGGGCGCAAGGGCAGTTAGAGCTTGGTTAGGGATTATAGATTGGGGGAGCGATCGCATATCCAAATCTCAACTTTAAACCTAATTATGCTCAAAGTTTTAGTTAATTTGGGGTGCGGCGGTAGGCATCTCGAACAGAATCACCTTTTCAACTCTAAAACTCTAGGTTCAAAGCTAAAATATTTGCTTAAGGGCAAATATTTATTAGGAACAAAAATATAATTACAATCGCAATTCAAATTGATACTGATATTGCCCAAGCATTCCAATAATCAAAGCCTGAACAAAAACCGAAAATCCAGACTTTGATTAACCAATGGATGCGACAAGCCCTAAAAATTAGCACCTTGCAAAATATAATGGATAAACTTAGTGATGAAGTGGAGAGCAACGGATTAACATCTGACATCCTACAATCAATTCTCAATGAATAAGATTCGAGTTGTGCTTGACTCCAATGTAATTTTAAGTGCAGCGCTTTTCAAACAATCTTTACCCCGAAAAGCGTTTGATAAAGCTCTTGCAATTGGAAAAGTTCTGATATCTACGGATACGCTTAATGAACTTTATAGAAATCGCCGTAAAACCCAACGTTTTTAACCGTGGGATATAAGGCGGGTGAGCGTAGCGAACAAACTACTTTGTGGGGTACAATGTAGAATAGCAAATAAGAATAACCATTTGCGTGTTGAAACTTTCTAGTACAGTGAAATTCTGACTAAACTCTAAACGATACCTAGTATGGCAGTTGGCAGTCAATGGTAAATAAAGCAGAAAGTGGAGCGTACCATATCTTTTCAGGCTTAGTAATGGACTCAGAAAGCAAACAAAATTAAAAGTAGCCATGATTGCAA
>JBBQHY010000325.1:0-2896 GCA_038324415.1 Pseudanabaenales cyanobacterium
AAATCAGCCAGCTCGATCCACCTGCCAAGAAACTAGCCCCGGTCAAAGCCAAAATTGGTAAGCTCCAATCTTTCCAAGGTAAGCCATTCAGCCTGCGATCGAGAAACCAAAGCAGAGCGATCATAGAGACAACATTTACACCCACGGTTGCCAAGATTAATCCAGGTGCCCCAAATCTCTGTACCAAAAAATAGTCAAATAAAGCATTTAGAAAAATATTGACAATGCTGATCCGAAAAGGGGTGTCGCCATCGCCAAGGGCATAGAATACCCGAATTAAAATATCCCGCCCCAAATATACAAACATCCCGATCGCATACGCTATCAACACGCTTGCCGTAAGCTCAGAAGCTGCTGTATTAAATGCTCCCCGTTCGTAAACTACCCGTGAAATTGGTAATGCTAAGGCAATCATTAAAGCACTCAAGGGCAACATGGTAAGGGCAGTAAGGATTAAACCTTGGCGAATCCGTTGCTTGAGTTCGTCCCAATCCTTTGGATCGGTGAGCTTAGATAACACAGGAAAAAGGGGAACGAGGATCACGCTGGATAAAATTCCTAATGGTGTTTGAATTAGTAAGCCTGCATAACCCATCGCTGATACTGCCGCCGCCGCATTCGGAATAAACGAAGCAAAAAATAAATCTGTCCACACATTAATTTGCAGCATCCCTGAAGAAAAAGTTGCAGGAGCCATAATTTTCATGACTGCTTTCACTTCGGGGCGATCAAACTCAAACCGTATCCGCATTCCGCCCATGCCCGATCGCCACTGAGTCGGAATTTGGACTAGCCATTGTAAAACTGCTCCCGCTAAGGTTGACCATGCTAACACCGCCCCACCTAAAACCGCATATTCAGGGGACAAAATTTTACCTCCCAATGTCCATGCCAAGCCTCCAATCCCAGCTAAAACGGCAACGCTCGAAAATAATGGACTGACTGAAGGTAACCAATAGGCATCCGCCGCATTCAATGCCCCAAAACCGATACCAATTAAACCCGCCAGAACCGCCATCGGTGCCATAATTTGCAGTTGTTGAATAGCAATATCCCTAGTCATTTTGAGATCGGCGATCGCTGCTAGATCAAGCCCTTTTGCCCGTAATTCTGCCTCCGCTATAAATAAACCCGGAGCCACCAGATGCATTAACGGCTCGGCAAAGATCATAATTAACACAGTTACTAATAACAAAATGCCAGTGACAAGGGTAGTAATAGTTTCCATAATTGGAGCGACATTGCGGCGACTCTCTTTAATATCGGGAATACTGGAATTACCAACTGGATTGATATTTTTGGATAGCACACTAACGATCGCACTGTGAAAAGGTCCATTAATCCCACCTAATAAAATTAGTAAAAATCCTGGAATCACATAGGCAAAGTTGTAAGCACCATAGGCAGTCCCATTTCCAAAGGCGGCAGCGATCGCAACTTGACGCAATAATCCTAAAACTTTACTAAGCAAGGTGGCAATGGCAACAATTCCCGCAATGTTGACTAGAGATTTAGATTTAGTTGGCATTTATAGGCATTTGATTACTAATGTGACGTAGAACTAAGATTGCCCTCATCCCCCAGTCCCCTCTCCTCTCCTCTCTGGGAGAGGGGAGCAAAACTCAGAAAAATCTTGTTCCCATCGCCCTTTGGGAGAGGGTTAGGGTGAGGGTCTTAAAGCAGCTACTCCCTTCCCAGTCAAAGATTAGTCTTTTGGGGGTGTGGGGGCTGCGCCCCCACGAAGGGGCTTTGCCCCTTAACCCCATTTAAACTGTGTATATTTCTATGGTGGGAAGGGAGTATACATCCAAAAAAACTCCGACCTACTAAGAAGAAAGTCGGAGCAGCATAAATAAATAATCTAACTATTAGTAATGCACTATTAGTAGAGGTTTTCTTCTTGGTGGGTTTTAATTATGAGATCGGATTGAGGATAAGCAACACAAGTTAGAACATAACCTGCTTCAATTTGCTCATCATCTAGGAAGGATTGGTCAGCTTGATCGACTTCACCTTTTTCAATCTTGCCCGCACAAGAAGAACAGGCACCAGCCCGACAGGAATAGGGTAGGTCTAGACCTTGGGCTTCAGCGACATCGAGAATGTATTCATCATCAGGGACTTCAATAGTTGTATTAAGCCCCTCAGCTTCGTTAATTAGTGTGACCTTGTAGGTTGCCATTTGTAATAATCCTTTCAATAACTGGTGAGCAAAGCTGCATGAATTGTCATTCAGAAGTATCTAAATGTTTCAATTTAGTTTGCGATCGCATGATAACCCTATGTATGGGTATAAAGCTAAAATAAATCAAAAGATTTTGCTAACACTCCTCGATCAAGGTGAAATTATACATTTAACCCAAAATAAACTTTGATTCCTCATTGAATAAGGTTTGCAAGAGTTTTAGCAAACTTAAATCTCTTAAAAACTGTCTAAAATTAGCTCGTTTGATTCAAAAGTGTAATCACCAAGCCCACTTACTATATAAAATTTGAATAAGTAGAAATAGGGTTTAATTGGAAAAATACGATTTGGGATTTAAAAAAACTTATACTTTGCCTATATTTGCCTCACGGGTAAAGTTAATTTGACCCATGCGCCACCAGTTTTGGGATGGTTTTCAATGGTGATTGTCCCCCTATGGGATTTAACAATTTGGTGGGCGATCGCCAAACCTAAACCACTGCCAACCTGATCATGCAGTTCTGACATAAACTCCGATGGCTCCGATTGATAAAAGCGATCAAATATATGAGGTAGCGCGCTTTCGGCAAACCCTGAACCAGAGTCAATTATTTCAATTTCTATGACTTCTTTCGGCTGCTTTTTAGGAATATCTTTAGTTTTTACAGATTCAACCCTAATCGCAATAATTTGGAGCGGTGGACTATGCTT
>JBBQHY010000326.1:0-2862 GCA_038324415.1 Pseudanabaenales cyanobacterium
CGGAAGCATCGCCTGAAAATAAATATATAGTTGTCAATGACTCCAAGACTCCATCAGGTCGGGTTCATGTCGGGTCTTTGCGCGGTGTTGTGATCCATGATGTCATTTATCGTGCCTTGAAACATGCAGGTAAGCCCGTAAAGTTTATCTATGGCGTAGATGATTATGATGCCCTAGATACCGTTCCCCACTACCTAGATCAAGAGAAGTTTTCACCCTATTTGGGATTCCCGCTTTGTAATGTGCCTGCCCCAGAGGATAGTTCCCCTGACTATGCCAAATTCTTCATGGATGAATTCTTAGAAGTATTTAATTATCTGGGAATCAAGCCTGAAATTTATTACCTCAGAGATAAATATCGCTCTGGGGCTATGAACCAATATATTGATACTTTTTTACAAAACGCTCACCTAGTCAGACAAAGCTATAAAGAAGTTAGTAAGAGCGATCGCCCATCTAATTGGCTACCTTTCCATCCCATCTGTGAGAACTGCGGCAAAATTGCGACGACTGTAACCACCGAATACAACGGGAAGGAAGTTTTCTATACCTGTAAACCAAACGCCACTAACTATGTTAAAGGCTGTGGACATTCTGGTTGGGTATCTCCCTTTGATGGCAACGGTAAGCTGCCGTGGAAAGTAGAATGGGTGGCAAAATGGGATTTAGTCGGCGTGAATATTGAGATGGCGGGCAAAGATCACTCCCAAAAAGGGGGCTCTAGGGATGTGGCAAATTCCATCTGCCGTAAAGCATTACAAAAAGAACCCCCATTCCATAGTCCCTACGAATTTATTCTGGTGAATGGGACTAAGATGAGTTCCTCTAAAGGCGTAGGTTCTAGTGCCAAAGAAATTGCGGCATTACTCCCACCAGAACTATTACGATTCTTGATGCTGAGAACCCCTCCTAAAACCGTAATTAACTTCTCTCCCAATTACGAAACCATCACCCGTCTATTTCGAGATTACGATACTTTGATCGAAAAATATGAAGTTGATAGATGTGGTGCAAATGAACTTGAAGAAAAGGATAAAGCTCCTCTGATCTATGCCCAATTGGAAGAGCTATCAGAGGACAAACCTCTAACTTATCGGTCCTTTGACATTAGCACTCTGATCTCTCTGCTGCAAATTCCCCATCTGGATATTGAAGCTGAAATTGCTAAACGCAGCCCTAAAGCCCTAACTGAATTTGACTGGCACATAGTCCGCCAAAGGGTTGAAGTCGCTCGTAAATGGCTCCAAGACTATGCCGATGAAGAAGAAAAGTTAGTACTCTATCTTGATAAAATTCCCGATCGCGCCCAAGAGATTACAGAAATCCAAAAAAATTACTTCCGCAAACTTATTCAAAACTTAGAAACAACAACTGAGTGGCAAGGCGATCCTTTACAAACTCTGATATTTTCGACTTCTAAAGAACAGGAACTTTCCCCTAAAGATGCCTTTCAAGCTATTTATTTAGCCTTTTTAGGTAAAGAAAAAGGTCCCAAAGCAGGAAGCCTATTTTCCTATTTAGATAAATCCTTTGTACTAAAAAGACTTAATGAAGTTCTTTGAAATTATCTAAATTATGACGGATCAAGCCAAGTATAAGCTTAGAAGTTCTTGCATATTACTAAGCAGTTACGATTATTAAACCGTTCATAGCTAAATTTATCAGCGATCGCATCGGTGATTTGCAAACCTCTTCCACCTGTGGGCAGATTATCAATATCGGAAAGGTCAATTTCTGTTTGCTGAATCTCATTTAACTTTTTCAAAAGATTAAAGGGCTGACCAAAGTCCCAAATTCTAATCTCGATCGCATTTTGAGAAAAAACAACTTCAATATCAATGGGGGTATCCGCAGCTAGCTGTTCGTGGGCGTGATAAATTACGTTAGCAAAACCCTCAGCCAGTAGCAAATTCATTTGGCTAGAGATTCTCTCTGGCATTTTGTTATGGAGAGAGTTACCAAATTGCTGAAACCATTTTTGAACCGTAGTTAGTTCATATATATCAGTTTTTACTCGCAGAGAGTGGGTTTCGGGCATGGATTTATTTGCGTGATCAATGATATTTAAGATATTTAAGCAATTAATGTCGATTGTACCAACGCATTAGTACCCCCGATAATTTATCTGAATCATGGCTCACTGAACCATTCGGATTTTCCTTCATCACATCTGCCAATAGTATTGGGCAATTCAAATCCACCAAGTGATCTCGATCAAGTTTAATAAAGTGAGAGCCTTGAGCTTCATACTTAGAGAGAGATCTAGGGGAAGGTGGGAATTTTTGGACTAAAACTGCATCAAATAAGCGAGTTCCTGCCACAGTATCTAATGCCTCAACATGGTCGGCAACAGTATAATCTTGGGTTTCTCCCCTCTGACTCATAATGTTACAAATATAAATGCAAGGAACTCTACGCTTGGCGATCGCCTGTAAAATTTCTGGCACCAAGAGGTTAGGAATAATACTGGTATAAAGGCTACCAGGGCTAATAATTATGCAGTCAGCTTCATGAATTGCTATAACAGCTTGTGGCACAGGCTTAGGATGCTCAGGTTTACAACCAATTTGCATAATTACGCCATTCGCTTCGGAGATTGCTGACTCTCCTTCAATATATTGTCCATTTTCTAGCACTGCCCAAAGAACCATATCTTCTAGGGTTGCTGGTAAAACCCGTCCCCGCACTGCTAAAACACTAGAACTAGCACTAATTGCTTTTTCTAAATCTCCAGTAATCTCACTCATGGCAGTTAGAAATAAATTACCGAAGCTATGTCCTGATAAGCCCTCCCCTGATTGAAACCGATATTGAAATAATTCTGTAACTAATTTTTCTTCGTCGGCGAGGGCGGCGAGGCAG
>JBBQHY010000327.1:0-2775 GCA_038324415.1 Pseudanabaenales cyanobacterium
TATTCAGCACTTACTAAATCATCCTAAGTTTGAATTAATTCGCCATGATATTACCGAGCCTATTAAATTAGAAGCCGATCAAATTTATCACCTTGCCTGTCCTGCCTCTCCAGTCCACTATCAATCCAATGCCATTAAAACCATTAAAACCAATGTCATGGGCACCATGAACATGTTGGGGTTGGCAAAAAGGGTTAAGGCAAGATTTTTATTGGCATCAACTTCTGAGGTATATGGCGATCCAGAAATTCATCCTCAGACTGAAGATTACTGGGGAAATGTTAATCCGATTGGGATTCGGAGCTGTTATGACGAAGGCAAGCGCATCTCTGAGACCCTTGCTTTTGACTATCATCGCCAAAATGGGGTAGATATTCGGGTTGCCAGAATATTTAACACCCACGGTACCAGAATGCTAGAAAATGATGGGCGTGTGGTTAGCAACTTTATTGTGCAGGCACTAAAAGGTATTCCTCTAACTGTTTATGGTGATGGCTCCCAAACTCGAAGCTTTTGCTATGTTTCTGATCTAGTGGAAGGGCTAATCCGCCTGATGAATGGTGAGTATATCGGACCTGTAAATTTAGGTAATCCGGGAGAATATACAATTCTGCAATTGGCATCAACTATTCAGAATATGGTTAACCCTGATGCGGAGATTATATTTAAGCCCTTACCTCAAGATGATCCACGCCGTCGTCAGCCAGATATTACCAAGGCTAAGCATTGGCTGAATTGGGAACCGCAGGTAGGGCTGAAAGAGGGTTTAACAATGACGATAGCCTATTTTAGAGATTACCTCAGCCATTCATCCAGCCATTAAAAACTTAAAAAAATAAAATAAATATTGGGAATATAAATAATGAGAGTTTGTGTGATCGGCACTGGATATGTGGGACTAGTTACAGGCGCTTGTTTGGCACATATTGGTCATGATGTGATTTGTGTAGATAACAATGAAACTAAGGTTAAATTAATGGCATCGGGGCAGTCCCCAATCCATGAACCCGGTTTGACTGAGATTATGCAATCGGCGATCGCCCAAAATAAAATTAAGTTCACCACAGATATTGCCGCAGGCGTAGAGCATGGCGAGATTTTATTTATTGCCGTAGGCACCCCTGCTCTCCCCGATGGACAGAGTGACACAAGATATGTTGAGGCTGTAGCTCGCAGCATTGGTTCCCATCTCAAGCAGGGCTATAAAGTGATTGTCAATAAATCTACAGTTCCCATTGGCTCTGGAGACTGGGTGCGAATGATAGTTTTAGATGGCATGGCAGAAAGTCAGGAAAAAACTGAAGATAAAGCGGAATTTGACATTGTCAGCAATCCTGAATTTCTCAGAGAAGGCGTTGCAGTTCATGACACTTTTAACCCCGATCGCATAGTTTTAGGGAGTAGCAGCGATCGCGCGATCGGACTTATGGAAGAACTTTATACCGATATTATCAATCGCAAATTTGGTAATCCCGAAAATCAAAATCTACCCGCAGTCCCCTTAGTAAAAACTGACATTAGCTCGGCAGAAATGATTAAGTATGCGGCGAATGCATTTTTAGCAGTCAAGATTAGTTTTATTAATGAAGTTGCAAATATTTGCGATCGCGTGGGCGCAGATGTTACGGAAATTAGTCGGGGTATTGGCTTGGATTCTCGGATCGGTCAAAAGTTTTTGCAAGCAGGGATTGGCTGGGGTGGATCTTGCTTTGCTAAGGATGTTTCTGCATTAATTCATACTGCCGATGACTATGGCTATAGTACCGAAATCCTTAAATCTTGTGTAAAAGTTAATCAGCAGCAACGTTTAGTAATTTTAGAAAAATTGCAACAGGTACTTAAAATTCTGAAAGGCAAAACCATTGGACTTTTAGGTTTGACTTTCAAGCCCGACACTGATGATATGCGGGATGCACCTGCTTTAACTTTAATCGACCAACTCAATCGTCTAGGCACAAGGGTCAAGGCATACGATCCGATTGTCTCTCAGTCTGGGATGAGGGATGGGTTATCAAATGTGATTGTTGAAACCGATCCTGAACGTTTAGCCGATGGTTGTGATGCCTTGGTTTTGGTTACGGATTGGCAGCAATTTAAGAACTTAGACTACGCAAAAATGTCCGCTTTAATGAATAATCCTGTAATTGTCGATGCCCGTAATTTCCTCGATCGCCATCATTTGGAATCAGTAGGCTTTAAATATGTAGGCATTGGAAGATAGTTATAAATTCAGGCAATTGATAAGCGATCGCTAAATACTTTAGACAATATCTTTATGGAAAGACTTTGGGGTTCTGTCAAATATGAGGAGGGTTACCCGAAAGTTTACACATCAGGGCAAGAAGCCTTAATTGGCTTGACGAAGTATTTCTGCTTTTACAATAATGAGAGGCTCCGTCAGTCTTTAAGTTATCAAACTCCAGCAGAAGTGCATTTCAAAAAGTCTTAAATTTATGGATGAAATATCATTAATTTAGGTATCAAATATTCATGTAGCTTGCTATCTTAATTTTGCTTGGTTTTTGTCTTGACATTAGGGATCGCTATACTCCCTTCCCAGTCAAAGATTAGTCTTTTGGGGGGGTGGGGGCTTTGCCCCTTAACCCCATTTAAACTGTGAATATTTCTATGGTGGGAAAGGAGTAACTTGAGTCTTTATTTAATATGGATATGATTGAACTAAAAAGCAACAAAAACAGACTATATACTCAATAAATATAGAAAATTATGGCAGCGATGATTGAAATGGTGGGGATTACAAAATCCTACCGTTTA
>JBBQHY010000328.1:0-2772 GCA_038324415.1 Pseudanabaenales cyanobacterium
AATTTCCATAAACTATATATTTATTTTAATATTGAATTTTAATGCTAAGCGCTCGCCTCTAAATTTTTCTGGATTCTTCTAGATTTTTAGTTTTGAAGCCACAAATTAGTCTTATTTTGGGAAAGATTAATGTAAGTAGTCAAGATTAAATAAGATTATCCTAGTTAGAGAAATCCAAATGCTCATGCGTGACCTCAGAGCTTCTGCCCATACCCAGCTTTTGCCATCTCCTGAAATTGGCTGGTTTAGATCCGTTACCCTGCTAATTGGTGATTTGTCAGGTCTGGGATTAGCTTGGCATTTGGCTGAGAGCCTAAACGCATCCTTTAACCCTTTACCCCCAGAATTTATCCAGTGGGAATTTTTGGGAATGCCCAGCTTATTTTGGGGTTTCGCTTTAGCTACGATTCTGTTACTGGCATCTCAAGGTTTCTATAGTTCCACATCCCAATGCCAAAACTATGTAAAGCAGGCACAGTCAATTAGTACAGTCTACTTACTCTCTTTGGTAGTTAGTTATTTCTACGATCCCAAGTTAGATGCTCCCCGATCGCTCTTTTTTTCAGCCTGGTTAGGAAGTATTGGCTGTATTTTCGTAGTCCGCCTAGTCATGATCTTAGGGTTGCATCAGTTAGCGATCGCCCGTCCCCAAATCCTAGTTTTTATTATTGCCCCAGCCTCTAGGATTACCACTTTAACCAAATCTATCCAACGGCGCACTGGTTATCAAGTCGTAGGTACCATCACGTCCGATCAAGCATATATCCACAGTACAGTAGCTAAAATTATCAAATCAAGGGCGCAGGAAGTCTTGGCAGAAGGATTACCTGAAACTTATTTAGCCTCAGATTTATATTGGCAATTGCGGACTGCTCAAATTAATCTCCGACTTGCTCCTTCCAGTTTGGCAATGCTCCACCGCCGCGGCTCGAGCGAAATATTTGCAGGAATGCCCACGATCAAAATTAGCTCGCAATTTTTAGGAATTTGGGAATACCGATGTAAACGCCTATTGGATTTTTTGGGTGCTTTAGTGGGGCTTATTATCCTAGCTCCTGTATTTATTGTGGTGGCGATTGCTATTAGAGTTAGTTCACCGGGTAGCGTTTTCTTTTCTCAAGAGCGGATTGGCTTAAACGGTAAAGCCTTTCGGATGTGGAAATTTAGAAGTATGTGTATAAATGCAGGCGATCGGCAAGCTGAATTAGAAAAATTAAACGAAAGTAAAGATGGAGTAATGTTCAAGATCAAACGTGACCCTAGAATTATCCCTATCGGATACTTGATCCGCCGCTTAAGCATAGATGAGTTACCCCAACTATTCAATGTTTTAATGGGGCAAATGAGCTTGGTTGGGCCTAGACCTCTCCCAATACGAGATGTGGCTCGATTTGAAGATTGGCACCACATTAGGCATCTAGTTTTACCTGGAATTACGGGCTTGTGGCAAATCTCTGGACGCTCTGATGTTGACACAATTAATGACACAGCCCGACTAGATTTACATTATATCGACCACTGGTCGCTTAATTTAGATCTGGCGATTTTGGTAGAAACCGTCTCAATTGTTCTATTTGGTAAAGGGGCTTACTAATTTCTGTAGAGTTAAGACTTAAGATCTCTTAGCCTAAATAGTTTCTAGTCTAACTAGAATGGTTTAAATTGTGTACTTAGGGTTAAGACTATGGAAACAAAAAATAACGATAAAACAAAAGATAAAAATAAGACAAAATCCCCAATTAAGTTATTAAAAGCTAAAAAGAAAAAGGGCGATCAAAAGCTATTGATAAGCCTTAAAAAACATACCACTGAAGATGAGGGCAGTTCTAAATTATCTAGCAAAATTTATGAAAAAGAGATAGCCAAGCTGCAATTAGAATTAGTGAAAATGCAGTATTGGGCAAAAGCTACAGGGGCAAGGGTTGTAATTTTATTTGAGGGGCGAGATGCCGCAGGCAAAGGTGGCACAATTAAGCGATTTATAGAGCCATTAAATCCTCGGGGCTGCGGAATTGTGGCATTAGGTACCCCAAGCGATCGCGAGAAAACTCAATGGTATTTTCAACGCTATGTAGCCCATCTTCCAGCAGCAGGTGAGATTGTTTGCTTTGATCGCAGTTGGTACAATCGCGCAGGAGTAGAAAACGTCATGGGCTTTTGTACTAAGTCAGAATACAAAGAATTTATGCATACCTGTCCAGAATTTGAAAAAATGTTGATTAGCTCAGGCATTATTTTATTAAAGTATTGGTTCTCAGTTAGCGATGAAGAACAAGAACGACGATTTCAGTCGCGTATGACCGATCCAGCTAGACGATGGAAACTTAGTCCCATGGATTTAGAATCTAGAGATCGATGGGTAGATTATTCTAAAGCCAAAGATGCGATGTTTGCCCATACGAATATTCCTGAAGCTCCTTGGTTCACGGTTGAAGCTGATGATAAAAAACAGGCTCGCCTCAATTGTATACATCATATTCTTTCTAAAATTCCCTATGTGGATATGATTCCTGACCCGCCAAAGTTAACACCTCGCAAGCCATCTTCTGACTATGTGCGTCCCCCCATCAATGAGCAATTTTTTGTTCCCAAAGTCTATTAATAAAAAAGGAGCCTATGGAGGCTCCAAATAACTTATTAAATAGTGAGAGGAAAGATTAAAAATTAACCATTGATAGCAGGAGCAGTAAGAGCTACAGGAGCAACTTCTACAGCAGCCAAGTCAAGAGGGAAGTTGTGTGCA
Source organism: Pseudanabaenales cyanobacterium (assembly GCA_038324415.1). Lineage (GTDB taxonomy): Bacteria > Cyanobacteriota > Cyanobacteriia > Pseudanabaenales > Pseudanabaenaceae > PCC-7502. The sequence goes on from JBBQHY010000328.1 coordinate 2,744, forward strand.
TTTCTTTCGTGCATTACTTCCATACCCAA
>JBBQHY010000329.1:0-2771 GCA_038324415.1 Pseudanabaenales cyanobacterium
TTTAGATTGCGACTGGAAGGCAGGATTTCATGAACTTGTTTAAGAGTATGCTGGGCGATCGCATCATTACTCTGCTTGATAAACGGATCACCTGGCGTTAGAACCAATTGTAAAAGCGAACCTTCTCCCGCTTTTTTATAACTACCGGGACTAGTAACAGCAAGATCGGCAAAGGTGGAGAAATCTACTTTGACAGCATAGAGCAAATTATCCATTTCAATGTCGTCAATCCAGCCATCAAACCGTAGTTGCACAGTTACAACTGGGACTGTATCAAGCTTATAGATATTGTCAAACTGCGACCAAACTCGCCATTTTTCGGGGATCAGACGCTGGGTTGCAGGAACTGCTGCTGCACATACATACACATCTGCCGTGACAATTTGATCGTCCCCAACCACAAAGCCAGTAACCTTTGTATTCTCACCTTCCCCTGCAAATAAAATCTCCCTCACCCCAGTCCGCAGATGAATTTTGCCACCTTTGCTGTGGATATAGTCAACAATGGGTTTGTGTAAGAACTGATCGGGTGAACCCTCCAACATTCTCAGAACGGACGCTTCGGTTTTAGTGGCAAAGAATTGAAAGATCGTCAACATACATCGTGCCGAAATATGTTCGCAGTCGATGAATCCCAAACCGTAGGCGATCGCATCCCACATATTATCAATGCTACCTTGGGATCCGCCGTGGGAAAGAAACCAATCCTTAAAGCTAATGCCATCAAGCTTCCGAATACTTTGCATTGCCCCGTTAAAATCTACCAAAGCTCTAACTACTGGGCTGGTACCAATGGCGATCGCATTTTGAATTTTATCTTGGGTCGAAAGTTGATCTGTAGTAAAAAATGCCTTTAATCCATGCCATGGCGCACCACCAAAATTCCGAAAATCTAGGGCACCAGTTTTAGCATCAGCTTGAATAAACGTGTGGGTATGTTCTTTTAGCAGTAAGTGAGAAAATGCACCCACCTTTTCCATTAAAGCAAAAAGATTATAGTAGCAGCCAAAGAAAACGTGAAGTCCCATTTCAATATGGTTGCCATTGGGATCGAGCCAGCTTCCAACCTTTCCGCCTGCAAACGGGCGAGATTCAAATATTTCAACTTCATGTCCGCGATCGCACAACTCAATTGCGGTTGTCATCCCCGCTAAACCCGCCCCAATAATTGCTACCTTCATACCGTAGAAATATACCTAAATAAAATGATGAGTAACTCCTAAAAGTCTAACCCATCTAAGAGGAACATTTAATCGTTCCACTCACCTCTAGGAGGAACCATTGGATTCATGGTAAGAGGACGAGAATTATCCGCTTCCTTAATTGCCCTGCGCTGCAACCACTGTCTAATTGCCACATCAATTACTTCATCTGGATCGTTAGTGACCTCAGATAACTCCGCTAAAAGAGCTGGATCTAGCTCTATTGGTTTACGGCTCTTTTCCGCATCGGTGGGAAGACTATCTGACATGTTAACTTCTCTATTAATCTTAATTTAAGAGTTCACTAATAACCAAAAAATATATGTATTTAACGATACCACAAACCAGTTAGACTATCTTGACCTGACTAGCTCAACCCCATCTCTGCCGTCGGGATCATGCAAAAATACCTTTACCTGTTCATCTTTAGAACTTGGCAAGGTTTTTCCGACAAAATCAGCATGAATTGGTAATTCTCTATGTCCTCGATCTACTAAGACTGCCAATCGGACTGATTGGGGTCGCCCATAATCATGGATCGCAGTTAAGGAAGCACCTATTGTTCTGCCACTATAAATGACATCATCGACTAGGACAATAATCTTATGGTTAAGGTCAAAGGGAATATTAGTTTTACCTGGTGCCCTTAAGCCAATTCGATCTAAGTCATCTCGATAAAACGTGATGTCGATCGCTCCTGTAGGCACATCTACATTTTCTAAAATACTGATCTGCTTGGCGATGGTGTTGGCTAAGGGTACGCCTCTGGTGCGAATCCCTAGTAGCACTAGATCATTCAAATCAGCGCAACTTTCTACAATCTGGGATGCCAGACGATTAACAGTGCGCCGTACTTCTTCAGCAGTAAGGATTTGAATGACTTGAGCCACTTTGGGAAAATACCTAGTTGTAAATAGCTAACGGTATGAGGTATTGAACATTCAGCTAAATGTCTATTCAGCTAAATGTTTTTCGATGGTGTTGGCGATCGTGGTTTTAGGCACTGCCCCAACCACTGAATCCACTTTTTGACCACCCTTAAATAGCATCAGTGTCGGAATACTACGGATACCGTACTGAGTGGCAATGCCAGGGTTTTCATCGGTATTTAACTTGACAACCTTGATTTTGCCTGCGTATTGGTTGGCAATCTCGTCTACAACTGTGGCAACTACGCGGCAAGGACCGCACCAAGGTGCCCAGAAGTCAACCAGAACAGGTATTTCACTCCCTATTACATCCTGTTCAAAGCTAGAATCTGTAACTGCAACCGCTGATGACATAGCTTCCCTACTCCTATAAATATTTTATAAATTGATTAAATTTGAGTTTTAAAAAACTGCTAAATTAGTATAACAGCTAGCGAGATCATGTTATTTGAAGTTTCTATAGTAGCCTTAAAACTGTTAGGACGCTGTGCAGGGCAGAAAGGCTTTGGATTTCGGCTAAGGCAGTTTGAAGATTAAGTTCACTAACGACTTTGGTGACAACAATAATTTCCGCTAGTCCTTGGTCGTGATGTTTTTGCAGAATTGTTTCTAAACTAACTTGATATTTGCCAAAACAGTG
>JBBQHY010000330.1:0-2762 GCA_038324415.1 Pseudanabaenales cyanobacterium
TGTAAAAAGCTTATTGAGGTAACGTGTAAAAAATAGCAATAATCCAAAATTTTTTATTTATTCCTTCGCCTGATTTTAGTGTCTTTGTCAATCTATCGACTGGGTGTAGGATTGAGCTTCCTTCTATGATGTAATCTTATATATGATAAGCTTAATAAATATTAATAAGTTCTTGAATATCAGGTTTTATGGTGTTGCAATTATCAGAAATTATCTGCCCCTATCCTAGACTAGATGCATCTACTGTCCCTAAATTTAGGCACGAAGTCAATTCTGCTATTGAACAAAAACCATTAGTTTTGCTTATTAATCTTAAAAATGTCGAGCAGATGGATAGTTCAGGTCTAGGATGCCTGATTACAAGTCTCAGGAAAATCAGAGAAGGCGGTGGAGAGTTGGCTCTATGTAACGTTTCAGGTCAAGTTAAAGAACTATTTGACCTAACTTCTGTCAATCGCATCTTTAAGATTATCCAAGAACCTACTTCTTCACCTTAGCTTTTTGTTTTTCTTTCTTAGCCGCATCCTTTTCTGCCTTTACCTTCATTTCGGCGGCATGTTGAGCCTCTCTTTGTTCTTCTTCAATTTTGGATAAGTAATAGTCGTAGTTACCAGCATATATACGTAACTCACAATCTCTTACCTCCACAATTTTGGTGGCAACTTGGGAAATAAAGTAGCGATCGTGGGAAACAATAACTACGGAGCCTTCATATTCTTTAAGAGCATCCTCTAGCATTTCTTTGGCAGGGATGTCTAAGTGGTTGGTAGGCTCATCTAATATTAAGAAATTTACGGGCTGCATCAACATTTTTGCCAGAGCTAGACGGGCTTTTTCGCCCCCACTAGTATCTCCAACCTTTTTAAATACTGTATCCCCACTAAATAAAAATCTGCCTAGTAAACCCCGCACTTCTTCGGTGGTCATTTTGGGGAAGTCATCATGAATAGTCGAGATCACGGTTTTGTGTAAATCTAGAGCCTCCGCTTGGTTCTGCTCAAAGTAGCCAGGCAGAACATTATGCCCTAGTTCGATAATGCCTTCGTTATAGGCTTCTAGCCCCATAATCATTTTTAGTAGGGTAGATTTTCCAGCCCCATTGGGTCCGACAAAAGCAATGCGATCGCCCCGTTCAATTTCCAGACTAGCACCGATAAATAAAATCTTGTCTCCATAGGCGTGGGTTAAATCTCGAATTTCGGCTGTAACTCTACCAGTACGGGCAACGGGAGGGAATCTAAATCTTAAAGCCCTCATTTCACTATCGGGAGCTTCAATCCGCTCAATTTTATCTAGTTGTTTCTCACGGCTCTTTGCCTGAGTACTTCGGGTGGCACTGGCTCGAAATCTGTCTACGAAAGTTTGCTGCTTATCTAAATATTTCTGCTGACGTTCAAAAGCATTCATCTGAGCTTCCTGTGCCTCAGCCTTTTGTACTAAAAAGGACGAATAATTACCCAAATAGGTTTGCGATACGCCTCGTTCTGTTTCCACAATAGTTGTACATAGACGATCTAGAAATTCGCGATCGTGGGAGACAATTACCATCGGTGTTTTTAAGCTTCTCAGATATTTTTCTAGCCATTCAATAGTTTCTAGGTCTAAATGGTTAGTAGGTTCGTCTAATAGCAGGACATCTGGAGTTTGTAATAGGATTTTGCCTAAACTCATTCGCATCTGCCAACCACCGCTAAATTGATCTACGGTGCGATCGCTATCTTCTTGGACAAAACCCAATTCAGGCATAATTTTATCAATGGAGCTTTCTAGTTCATAGCCATTTAGTGATTCAAAGCGACGTTGCAGGCGATCCATTTGTTTGAGAAGCTGTTCAAAGTCATCATTTTCTGTAAGTGCTTCCATTTGTTTATGGACTTTTGCCAATTCTGCTTGAATTTCGTTGACTTCAGTAAACACCTCCCAAAATTCATTCTTGACTGTGCGGGTCGGATCAACTTCAAATTCTTGGGTCAGATAGGCAATTTTTAAGCTACTGGGTCTAACTATTTGTCCAGAGGTGGGTTCGATTTCTCCAGCAATAATCTTTAGTTGGGTGGACTTACCTGCGCCATTTACACCTACTAAACCAATGCGGTCGCCAGTTTTAACTTCCCAATTAACGTCTTTAAGCACCTCACCTGTGGGGTAAATCTTTTGAATGTGTTCAAGGCGTAGCATAGTAAATTAATAAGCTAATAATTGATAAATCTTAATCAAGACTACCACGCTGATTCTATACTTGTCTTGTCCGATGTTGATAATATTAGATTAGTGGAGTGTAAAAATAAAGTGGTGAATACCTCAGAAAGGAATGTAAGGGTCTCTACAAATGTTATTCGTCTAGTTGGATATGGGTTACTAGTATTGTGGCTATTTGATTTTATAGCTACGTTCATCCCACCTCAATTTACTGATCCTGCGTGGGAACTTCAAACTATAGGTAGACTAGTAGAATCATCAGGTTGGGCATTAATTGCCTTTGCGATGATCTTTTTTGGAGAAGACACTTATCGCCTCAAGCTTGAGTTACCACTTTTAAAGGTTTTATCTTGGCTCTGCTTAGTTCTTGCTATTCTCTACTTTGCCATGTTGCCCTTGGGGTTAGCCAATACTTGGCGATTGAAAAATCGTAATGACCTTCAAGTTGGCACTATTCTTGCCCAAAGGACTACTCCGCTTAATGAAGTTCAAACTAGACTAAAAAATTCTAATTCCGATCAAGAGTTATTAGCGCTTTACAAACAATTGGTTCCAGCTAATAC
>JBBQHY010000331.1:0-2757 GCA_038324415.1 Pseudanabaenales cyanobacterium
AGTAGGTAAACATGGAAATGAAAGAATGATAAAAAAATATGTAGAGGCGCAAGGAAGAGAATATTTAGAATTACATTCTAACAGTCAACTAAATCTCTTTTGAGTTCGATACCCCGCTGCTTGCGGCGGGGTTATTCATTAGATAACTCATCTTACGCACATGCCTAAAGCCTTAACCAAAAAATAGCCTTGGATCAAGTCAATACCATACGAAGTTTAAAGCTTAAATTACATATAACCATAGTTAAATGGTCAGTCTAGTCAAATTGTTTTGCTTAGTATTTAGTTAAGTAGAGCGATTTCAATATTAAAGTAATTATTTTGATACTCCCTTCCCAGTCAAAGATTAGTCTTTTGGGGCTGCGCCCCCACGAAGGGGCTTTGCCCCTTAACCCCATTTAAACTGTGTATATTTCTATGGTGGGAAGGGAGTAATTTATGTTAAGCAGAAGTCTGAAGTCCTCAAACAAACCTAACCTCATATCAGCAGATACCACGAGGGCTAAAGCTTTAATTGCCTGCGACCTTGCTTAACAGTTTATTAAATTGAGTCGTTTTGCGTAACATCAGTAAGTAAGCTAAAAGCTTTTAACAAAAACTGATTCACTTTTTGAGATATTTAACCAATCCCCATACTCCTAAACCTAACGAGCCGATCGCTGGAGAAAATTCAAAAGGAACGGGAATAATAGGGGTATTGCTTACTTCTATAGTTGCTACTTTAAAGCTACCACTAGCCGAAGTTGTATTGTCGCCAATAAAAAGAAAATTTGGAACGATGTAAGGCGAGCCTTCATTTTGATAATCGCGAATAGTACCAGTCAAAATCGGGCTGTTGTAGTCTCCTTTAGTATAGAGGCTATAAGTGCTATTAAAAAAAGAAAGGTCATAACGAGTGAGGTTATCATTAGGATTAAACGATGTACCTTCAGTATGGGTAAAACGAGTGCCAACGGGAGGCGGCTTCTGAGCACCATCATTTTGAGCCCAAATTCTATCGGTTATGGTTGTATCTGACACCCAAAAACCTAACTCCACGCCTTTACGATCGGAGCCCAAGGCAATAATACTAAAACCTGCTCGATCAGCAATGCCATCCGCATTCTTATCTGCTGTTCCAGACGATGTATGATTTTCTAACAGTACTTGGATATCTAAACGGATAGTATATCCAGTGGTACGATTGCCAAAAGGCACCCCAAACCGAGCATATCCAGCCTGCAACCCGTCATTATTTGTAGTGTCAAGTATCGTGACTCCATTACTTACAGTTTGAATTGCCGAGGTAGGAATATTACTAAACCAGCCCTGAGCACTAAAAGCAGTATTGAGCGATCCATCATAAAGCTTGGTGGTTAAGGCATTAACTGCATTCGCTCTCGTAACAATTGCTAAACCTAATACGATTATTCCTAATTTTACCAATTTTGATATTTTCATCTTGATTTGATTTGGAGGCGATCGCTCAGATTGGACTTGTGACTTTAAGGAAATAGAAGTTACTTAAGATGGATATTTAGATATTAGTTTTAGTTCTAAACTCAAATTAGTGAATTAAAAATGAACTTAAAGTTACTAATCTAGAATTATTAATCTAATATTAATTAAAATCATTAGAAATTATAGCTATGAACATTGAAATTCCCGTCTTTCTCAAGCCCGTAGTTACCTTTGCCCATCCAGTTTTGATGATTTTAACTTTAGGTTTGGCTCTTTACGCTGCCTATTTAGGGCTAAAAGTCAGAAAGATTCGCACTGCCAAAGTAGAGGACAAAAAAGCCCTGCAAGAAGAAGCAGGCGGAAGTCTTAAACTAATTAAGGATAAGCATTATTTAACTGGCTCCTTACTTTTGGTCAGTATAGTTATGGGAGGTATTGGCGGGATGGCTGTAACTTACTTTAATAACGGTAAATTATTCGTAGGGGCTCACTTGCTTGCAGGTCTGGGAGTAGTCGGTTTGGCAGCTTTATCGGCGTCTTTGGCACCTTTGATGCAACAGGGAAAAGATTGGGCGCGATATAGCCACATTAGTATAAATACTTTTTTGGTAGGGATCTTTGCATGGCAAGCACTGACTGGATTTGAAATTGTCCAGAAGATTTTAACTCAAATGGCAAAAGCTGCCTAGGGATCGGGTGATTTATCGAGACAAGAAGATTTAGCAGCTTCCCGAAATGTTTGAATGCTCTCAACTGGATTTATGTGTCCACAATGGGGGCAATTCATTTCACTCCCAATTTTGGGTTCGATGTCGGCAATACTCCACCACTGATCGCAGCGATCGCATCGAAAATGATATAAAAACTCTAAAGATACTTTCATTTGATTTTTAGCTGACTAGAAATATGTTGCGCTCTGATCATTTTAGAAGTTTACCTAATTGAAGCCATGAAAAATTTATGCTTTAATCTCGGCTTGGCGACACTCGCTACCCATGAATTAGATGCGGTCACTCAATCAGAATGGCGGTTACTTTATATCTTAAATACCCTTCCTGAAGAAATTGCTCGAACTGCTTTTGTCATAATCCATGTGCCTTTATTTTCTTTAATTTTTTGGTTAACTTTTCACGAGGTCTTACATATTCGAGAATGGTCAAGAATTGCTTTTTCCACATTTTTAATTATTCATGCTGGATTACACAAAGCACTGGAAAACCATCCACTCTATACCTTTAACTCACTTATGTCCCAATGGTTAATCTTTGGAGGTGGATTACTGGGGCTTATATACTTGATAATTATAGTAACTAGCAA
>JBBQHY010000332.1:0-2754 GCA_038324415.1 Pseudanabaenales cyanobacterium
TAACTTTAAGAACTCGAATTAAGCGATTAGCCCGAAAAACGATTTGCTTCTCTAAGACGATATTGATGCATGATATCGTCATTGGTCTGTTTATCAATCGTTATGAATTTCCTCTTCTAGTTTAATTACTGATTCAACAACCTTGTAACACTACCCATTTTTGCTCGTATTCGTGTTTATATCTCTACTCTCAAAAAGCAAGGGCTACCCGTCTTGGATGCTCTCATTAATATCTTTCTTGGTATCCCTCTTTTTGTCTAAATTCTTTTTGACCTAAGTAGTTACAAAATAAGACTTAATTAGGATCGCTGAAAGCCTTATTCCTCTTTGTGAAATGTAATTATTTTTAGAGCTTAATTAAGAGCGGAATGTGGGATTTAACTATCCACGATGCTGATGGCATTAGTACTTTGGATGTTGATTTAGCCCAAAAAATAGACACGCTTTAAGTTACCTTTAAACACTAACTATCTTCCCCAAAGCCACAGATTTTTCCGCAGCACAGGCAACCATAAGGGCATAGATAGCACTTTCTGAATTTGTGTAAAGGGGAGTGTTATTAAAAAGATGATCGATCACATTTTGAGTGTCTTGCTTAAATAGTCCTCTGGGAGCCTCAGCAATTAAAGGTACTTCACCCTCAGCCGTTACTAACTTCCCTGAGTCGGCAGTAAACGCGATCGTTCCCCTACTCCCTTGAATTTCGAGGCTACGTTCAGGTATCCAAAAACTTTCACCTTTTTTATAACTGACATCAGCGATCGCCCCACTGGCAAATTTTAACTGGGCATTACAAATACATGAGCTAAATCTATGGGGTAAATCCTCACCCAGATAACTAAGCTGACAACTTACAGAACTTACTTTCCCAAACATAACCGTGAGGCGATGAATCCGTGAAGTAGCGGCAACAAGGGGAAAGCCAAATAACTCTGGCATATATGCCCATTTGTCTGGGGCAGGATGTTGAGGGGTAGTAGTGGCATAGCGAACGTAGAAAGGTTCGCCAATTTCAGGAAGTGCTTGGACTGCCAATTGATGGACTTTACCCAAAAGCTCTATATGCTCAATGTGCAGCATTAAATTTTTTTGCTTTGCCAAATCCACTAAACTTCCTGCTTCAGCGATCGCCAAGCATAGAGGATATTCCACCACCACGTGCTTACCCGTATTTAATGCCTGTCTAACTATTGCGCCGTGATCCCGATTCACTGTGGACACTACGATCAAATCTATATCGGTTCGCATCACTAATTCTGACCAAAATTCGGAGGCAGTAATATTAAATTCTTGGGCGATCGCCTGCACCCGAGCCAAATTACCAGCTATACCTTTTAACTCCACCCGTGGATCTTGGCTAAATAGTTCTGCTCTAGTTTTGGCGACAAAGCCACTGCCGACAATGCCAACCCTTAATGGGGAAGATAAGTTCATGTAATTTTTGCTTTTAATTCTTGCTCAATATATCATTCCCAAGTTTTGCCCACGGCATCGGAAATATGTTGTAAGCCGAATTGATCTAATTTTTTCACTAATCCTACCGCAATACTTTTGACAATGGGTAAGCCCTGATAGACCAGTCCCGTATAGAGTTGCAGTAAAGATGCTCCCGCCGTAATTTTTGCCCAGGCATCCTCTACGGAAGCAATTCCACCCACACCGATAATTATGATTTTACCTTCAGAGATTTGATGGATTAATTTAATAACTTCTAGCGATCGCATTTTTACGGGCTGCCCACTGAGTCCACCAACCTGAGATGTTAGGGATTCTGGACTTTGGAGATTTTGACGGGCGATCGTCGTATTTGTGGCAATAATTCCTGCAACTTGGTTTCGCATACACATCTGCACAATTACTTTTACATCTTGATCATTTAAATCAGGGGCAATTTTTACCAGTAGCGGTTTATTTTCTAGGTTTTCTGCTTGGAGAGTTAATAGGATTTCTTCTAGGGTACCCACTGCTTGCAAGTCCCTTAAGCCCACAGTATTGGGAGAGCTTACATTGATCACAAAGTAATCACCAAAGTCTTTAAGTAGCTTAAAACTAGAGACATAATCATTTTTCGCTTGTGCTAAGGGCGTAATTTTGGACTTTCCTAAATTGATACCAAGGGGAATACCGATGGATTGATGAGTTTGATAGTATGCCTGTAGTGATTCTGCCACTGCCTCGGCACCGATATTATTAAATCCCATGCGATTGATAATTGCCTCATCTTTGGGTAACCGAAATAGGCGAGGTTGAGGATTGCCGCTTTGACCATGCCAAGTGACACTTCCAACTTCGGTAAAACCCAAACCAAAACTTGCCCATCCGCCAATGGCGATCGCATTCTTATCAAAACCCGCCGCTAAACCAATGGGATTTGGAAAATTGATCCCCATCATAATTTGATTCAAACGGGGATTTTCATATTTCAGAAGTCGACTAACAACAGATTGTAATCTAGGGGAATTACTAACGGTTTTTACAGAGGAGATCGCTAGGGTATGAGCTAATTCTGGATCTAGGGCAAAAAGTAGGGGACGTAAACCTGATTGATAAATTTGAGATAACATATCCTAATCGTACTAAAGTAATTTCTTAGCTAAAAAATTCTGAAATTTTAGTCAATAATCTTGCTAGGTGCAGTTATTAAATATAGAATCTAGTTAGTTTACCTCCATGATTTTTTCAATATCGAGTGCATTAATTAGTAAATTAATACTACACTCACAATCTATGTAGGCTAGAATTAGCCCTAACTAT
>JBBQHY010000333.1:0-2739 GCA_038324415.1 Pseudanabaenales cyanobacterium
TCTTGCCCGTTGCACTATGCCCATGTCTATAAATTTCTATGCCTCCACATGTTGGACAATGAACTGATTCAGTTACCATAATATTTTCTCTGATTTATTGCTCTGCCATTTTATTCCTTTCAACAACTTTGTAACACTACCCAAATATTTTTCGAGCATCAACCTCAATCTTTGGTGATTTCGGCAGATATGGATAAACTAAAACAGGTAATCATCAATTTAGTTCAAGATGCCTGTGAAGCAGTTACAGACGGAAAAATAATTCATGTTGAAGTCTCATCTTTAGTAAGCTCTAATCAAGTCTGTCTACAAATCCGTAATGGCGGTATGCCGATCCCTCCTGACTTTCTTGCCAAATTAACTATGCCCTTTTTTACAACTAAACCCGATGGAAGTAGTTTAGGTTTAGTAATTGTTAAAAAATTGTAGAAGCCAATGAGGGTAGACTAGATATTCAATCCTCAGCGATCGCAGGTACAGTTATCAGTGTCTTTTTACCAATACCTCCATCCTCTTCATAGTCAGGTAACCTAGCAATAATTGGGGGCACAAGTTGGGCTTCCCCGTCATAATTTTTGATGGCGCTCAGCAAGTAATGAAAAGGGTCAAACTGCCGCAGTGCGTGAGTTATAGTCGTGGATAAAATTACAAATAGCATCGACATGATTATCTATATTCATAGAGAAGGAAAGACTCTGTCGCACTAAAGGAGAAATACGTTGACGAAAGGTATTATTCAATTTTCTGCCCCGCTTGGCTTTGTAGGTCTACTACCTAAACTTGAGGCTGCCATCGATAGTTGCGTAAATTGATTTTACCTGCGGCTGAAAAATTAATACCTTCTTGCTCAAGGAGCGATCGCTGTAAATAATCACCACCATTGCGAAAAGGCGACCCAGAAATTTCTCCCTTGGCATTTACAACTCGATGCCACGGAATATCGGAAGTTTGAGTATCAACCCGAAATAAAGCATAGCCCACAACCCTAGCTTTCCCTGCTAAATCACTAAGTTCGGCAATTTGTCCATAGGTGGCAATTTTACCTTGGGGGATTTTGCATACGGTCTCATAAATACGATCGTAGGAATTTGAATTGCTTAATCTACTGCTCAATCTAGTAACTCGCTAACGGGCATATTAAATCCTACCAAAACTTTTTGAGTGCTAACTTTATTGATCGCTGTGAATATTTGCTTAGTTTCAGACGTGATAATAATTACCCATTTTGCCTCAGGTAAGACTAGCCAGACTTCCTCGAAGCCAGAACATAGATATTCTTGGGTTTTAGCGATCGCCTCTTCCATATAATCCGTAGGTGAAATCAATTCAGCAATTAATGGAAAACTCTGGGGAAATGAGCTAGGCTGTCCAAATTGTTCTAATAATTCAGGCGTAAGGTAAGCAACATCAGGTTTACGTCCTCGCTCTTTTTCTTGATATGAGGTGCGATAGGGTGCCTCTGTATAAACTATTCCTCCAAGGTTAGACTGTGTTATACGTAGCCTCCAGAAATAACTTAAATTTGCTTGAATTCGACTATGTTTGATTGTGACTTCATTTTTCTCCTGTAATTTACCATTTACCCATTCAGTGCTTTGTAAAGGTATTTCTAGCCAATCTTCTAGGGTAAGAATTTGCGACTCAACTGTTGTAATGTAGCGATCAGAATCATCAATTTGCAAAACCACAGACTCATTAGGTTTATCAGTAACTTTGGGTTTTTCGAGGGCAGCAACCATATAGATACCTCTTTAATTTTTAAAATTAAGAATGAAATTTAGTAATGATTTCCAACTTTGCGGTGGTGTGTAGCAGTAAGAGCATCGGGTTTAGCAACTCTCCCTTCATTGGCGATCGCATAGACAATCCAATGATCGCTAGCTTCCATGCGGCTGGCAACTTCACATTCTAAAAATGCCAAGGCGTCAACTAATATTGGAGAGCCGTTTTTAGCGACTTGAATTTTAACTCCAGCGAAGCGATCGGCGCCAGGGGCAAACCTTTTGAGGAAGTGTTGCATTAATTTAGAATAATTCCCTTCTTCTAGAATATTGAGAATAAAGCGATCTCCTACGTGCATAAAAGATTCAATCGCTCTGTCTTTGGCAACAGCGATCGTAACGCCTAGGGGTTTGAAACTAGCTTGAGTTACCCACGATGCCAGCATGGCACTTTGTAGTTCCCCTTTTTTAGAAGTAATAATATATAAACCTCCCGCCAGCCGCCCGATCGCCTTATCTAAATCCGCATCTAAAGCCTTAATTTGCTTAATATTATCTTTACGGGTTAGTAATTGCCCTAGGTCGGTGCCAGACTCTTCACAGAGTTGATAGGTAGCTTCCGTTGGCGCTTCCCGAATACTGATAAAAGGAAAACCAGCAGATAAACCTAAATCCTTAAAGCGATTATTTAAGAGATCTACAGACTGATCTTCGCCGCCATAGGACTCAAAAATGCCCACCAATTGTTTTTGTTTGACGCTGCCTAAGATTGCACTGATCGCAGTTTGAGCCGATTCCACAGAGTTGGGTGCGGTTGTGATCACAATTCCAGCGGCATGATCCACAACTTCTCGGAGTTCTTGGAGATCAACCGATCGCAAATCCATCATTTCCACGCCAATTCCAGTTTTGGTAATACCCTTTGCTACAGCTTGACTCAGGCGATCGCTATACCCATAATCCGACACATAAAATACGGCAACGTTGGTTTCCCCTTTGGTTTGATTTTGGCTCCAAG
>JBBQHY010000334.1:0-2678 GCA_038324415.1 Pseudanabaenales cyanobacterium
AGTCTCTTCGGTTAAAACTCCATAAACTACACCTTGATTTAAGTCTGTAGCTCTAAGTCCCCACACACGGCAGGCAAAGTGGATATTTAAAGAATCTTGACACTTGCTCACATGATAAAAACTACCAGGTTGCTTGGGATAGGGCAGAGTATCCTTACGACCATTGTGTTCAATCGTGATATAGCCCTCTTCAATATCAATATTTGGCGTACCATATTCGCCCATAGTGCCAAGCTTAACTAGATGACAGTCAGGAAAATCAGCTTTAATGGCGTAGAGAATATTTAAAGTGCCAACTACATTATTAACCTGAGTCAATACAGCGTGTTCACGGTCAATCATGGAATATGGGGCAGATCTTTGTTCCCCAAAGTGGACTACCGCCTGAGGTTCAAACTTACGGAATGCCTTAGATAGGAAATCGTAGTTAGTAATGTCACCGATAAACAAATCAATATTTTTACCTGACAGTGAGTGCCAGTGGGCAATCCGCTTTTGAATAGTGGCGATCGGAGTCAGGGTATCCACCCCAAGCTCATGATCCCAATGTCGTCTAATCAAATTATCAACAATTCCAACTTCATAACCTAGCTTAGACAAATGTAATGCTGTTGCCCAACCACAGTAACCATCGCCGCCAATGACCAGAACTTTCATGCAAATTTACGCGCTTACTTAACTTTAGTTTTTATGTTTCTAATCTAGGGCAAAACCAAAAGGTAAAACCTAAAATTTAGATTATCAGGTATGGGAACTAATTTCCCAGATAAGGCGATTAAATTAACCTAATTCCCAATCATTATTTGCAATTATCCTGAATAACTAGAAATGACTAATTCCTACGACTGGATTGATAATGCGATTGCCGCTATTGAAAAAGCAAACTGGTATAGAACACCCAAAATTGTTCAACCCTCAATGCTGATGTTTGCCAGCAATAATTACTTAGGACTAGCCCAAGATCAAAGGCTAATTGACGCAGCGATAGCAGCCACCCAAAAATACGGTACAGGAGCCACAGGCTCTCGTTTAGTTTCAGGACATTTAGAAATTCATGATCAGCTTGAACAAGCGATCTCCAATCTTAAAGGTACCGAATCGTCCCTAGTATTTAGTTCAGGCTACTTAGCAAACCTAGGAACTATTTCCGCCCTTGTCGGTACTAGAGATTTAATTCTGTCCGATGCTTATAATCACTCTTGTCTCAAGCGGGGAGGAATTCTCAGTGGAGCTAAAGTTATTGAATACAGCCATAACTGTCATGAAGATCTATCTCAAAAACTAAAGGTAAATCGTAGTAAACATCGCCGATGCCTAATCACTACAGATACCGTTTTCAGTATGGATGGAGATATCTGCCCTCTAAAAGCGATCGCTGATTTAGCTAAACAGTATGACTGCATGGTTCTTGTAGATGAAGCTCACGGCACAGGAGTATTTGGCGATCGTGGTAGTGGAGTAGTTAGTGCGTTAGGCATAGATTACCCACTAGTTCAAGTTGGAACTCTAAGTAAAGCTATAGGAAGTCTTGGCGGTTTCGTCGCAGGTTCTACTAAATTAATCACCTTTCTCAAAAATCGAGCTAGCACTTGGATTTATACCACTGGTTTATCCCCTGCCGATACCGCCGCCGCACTTAAAGCTATAGAAATTCTGCAAATAGAACCTCAAACTCGTCAAAACCTTTGGCATAACGTCAAACTCTTAAACAACCTCTTACTTGAAACAGACATAGCTATACTCCCCAGTGCATCTCAAATTTTGGCAATCAAGGTCGGAGATATAAAGAAAACACTAGCGATCGCTGCATACCTAAAAACCCAAAACATCTTTGCCCCCGCCATACGCCCTCCTACTGTACCTTCCCCCCGCATCCGCCTAACTTTGATGGCAACCCATACCCCATATCAGATTCAGACACTAGTTACCAACCTCAAAACAGCAATCCATCAGCTAGACTAAACTCGTAGCCTAAAATATCAATTAAATCAATGCCTCCAAAATTCTCCCGCCCCCCCGATCCAAACGATCCCGAATATCAGCTATTAGAGAGAAGGATTAACTTCGCCCTTCATGTTGGAATATTCACAGCTACTAATTCCTGTATATGGTTTGTGCGATCCATAACCTATTCCGACTGGGAATGGACACTCTGGCTGACAAGTGGATGGATCATGCTCTTGATGGGACACAGCAGTTGGTTAATTTCTAAAGAAAAATCTAGCAAAATAAATTGAGATAAACTATGAGCAACTCTGAAATCGTGGAAAAACTTGCAGCAGCGATCGGCGGAGAAGTATACATAGACATTGCCAAATGGCATCTCTATCTGAATGATGCCCATCTCCATATCCCTCTAGCGGAGAGCTTCTATGCCTTAGGATCTGAACACCACCGTATCAATGAAACTGAAATGTTCAAGATTTTAACCAGTACTAAAGTACAAATTGGTGGCGGTAAAGCAGAAATTCCCCTCAGCGATCTTATTCCAAATCCAGTACAGGCAAAACTATTCGAGATTTTAGAAACCTTTTTCGATAAACCCTAAAAAAGCTATTGACAAAGCCTAATCAGTTTGTTATATTCAATAAGCGCAAAACGGTTAAACAAAGCCGAAACGCCTGAACCATAGACAACACAATAGTTTGAAAGCCAAGCAAGAAAAATCTCGTCAAAGA
>JBBQHY010000335.1:0-2667 GCA_038324415.1 Pseudanabaenales cyanobacterium
TCGTGTCTTCTTTTTCTGCGGCAACAACGGTTCAATAATCAACCATTCATTATCGGTCAAACTGCTTGTATATTCTATCTTTGACAACTTTTTTTACCTCTTTTTGTTATATTATAAGATATCAAATGGGTTCTATAAGAATATTGGGCTTGGTCATACTGGATTTTTGGTATTGGCGATCGCATCTAAAATGATTTCATAGGCAAATTGCTTTGTATAAGACTCAATCACATCTGCTAACTGCATATTTTCAGTCCGAATTTCAGCGATCGCCCATTTCAGACTGTCTAAATCAGCACTCTGAATTGCTCTTTCTAAATCAAAAACTAATTTTGGTGGCAATGAATTTAATAATTTCGGGACAAAATCAGAGGTAATAACTAGGTGATTTATGTTGTTATTTAACCCTATTCTCTCACACACCAGCTTTAGCTCTAAATGTTTTGTGAGCATATCGAAAACTTCATAACTCTTGAAAGGCTTATATAACAAGTCATTACAACCAATTTCTACGATCAGTTGGCGATCGGCAAACATATTGGCAGTTAGGGCAATAATTTTAGGCTGGGGATGATCCGTTATTGATCTAATAATTTTGGTTGCCTCATAGCCATCGGTAATTGGCATTTGTAAATCCATGTAGATTAGAGCATAACGTTCTTGCCTCCAACGATCTACCGCATCCATGCCGTTACTTGTCTCATGTACTGTTACCCCCACACTTGATAACATTTTTACTAAAAGCTGGCGGTTGGCATATTCGTCATCCACAACTAATATTTTGCATTGGGGTTGGTCGGGGGCAAGCCTTGAGATTTGAGTGGGCAGTAATTTACTAAATGTAGAGCTGGGGAAACCTGAGACAGGAATATTTACGGGGATCGTAAAAATAAAGGTGGTACCAAGGTTTAGTTGGCTAGTAACTGCGATCTTGCCGCCGAGAGATTCTATGAGTTTTTTACTCAGATATAAGCCCAGACCTGTACCATCGGGCGATCGCTTACTGGCAGAATTGTAGTAGGTAAATAGGTTTGGCAGGTCTAGCTCTGAAATGCCGATGCCTGTATCGTTTACGGTAAATTGCAGTGTAAAATCTTGGGTCAAAAGTGGACATACTGAAATTGTGATTTGCCCGTGATTAGTAAACTTCAGGGCGTTACCAATCAGATTAATTAAAATTTGTTTGAGCTTTTGGGCATCGGTTTCTACAAATTCAGGTAACTGGGCGGAATAGTCAAACACCAAAGCTAGATTTTTACTTTTTGCTTTGACTATCATCATTGCTCGCAAAGTTTCTAGGTGTTCAGGCAAATTAAATACAGATAGTTCAATCCAATCTTGCCCTGCTTCAATTCTGGAAATATTTAAAATATTATTAATCAAAGATAAAAGATATTTACCACTGCTGTTGATAATATTCACGTTTTCCCGTTGTTTGGGCGGCAAGCTGGAATCGGCGATCATTAGTTCTGTAAAGCCAATGACGGCGTTTAGGGGAGTTCTGAGTTCGTGACTGATGCTAGCTAGAAAGTCACTTTTAGCTTTGTTCGCAGATTCGGCGGTGCGGGTGGCGGATTCCAGTTCTGCTGTTCTTTGCTTGACTTGAAATTCCAGATCGAGGTTATAGGCTGCTAGTAGCTGTTCGCTTTTTTGCAAAGACTCCTGTACTTTTTGCCGTTCTAAAATTTCTGCTTCTAGTTTGGCATTGGCTTCACGCAGTTGGGCTTGGCTAGGTAATGCTATGGCTTTTGGCATTAAAGTAATTAAGGCGATCGCTGTGGCGGTGGAAGCGGTAGCAGTTATGGTTTTAATGCCCGTAGTGAGCCAATAGTCAGGGTGCCACAATGTCCAAATATCTGCCAAATGCCCAGTGCCACAGGAGAGAATAAATGCCCCAAACAGCATAAATATCCAGTTAAAGGGTAAATCTTTGCGGCGGCGGACAAAATCAATGATGGTAATGGGAATGGAGTAATAGGAAAGCCCAATCATGGCATCCCCTGCCACATTCAGAAACACAAGTTCTGGTCGCCATAGATAACAATGCCCATGGGGAATAAAACCTAAATTAGAAAACTCTTGGATAAATTCCAGCATAAACAAGGATTAGTTCTGGGTAATTGATCGCCTAAGATTGAGTATAGCTAAGAGCTTAAGTTTTGGTCGTAGTAGAAGTGTCAAAAAAACCTGATATTAATTCTAAAAATTAGGATTAACCATGTTAGGAGTAACAAATTTGCCAACTAATACCTTAAAAGTAATCGTAATTGGCGGCGGGGCTGCGGGTTTTTTTGGAGCGATCGCTGCCTGTGAACAAGGTTGTGAAGTTACGTTACTGGAGACAGCAAGAAAACCTTTAGCTAAAGTCCGAATTTCGGGCGGTGGGCGGTGTAATGTTACCCATGCTTGCTTTGATCCGAACCAGTTGATTTCAAATTATCCAAGGGGCGGAAATGCATTAAGGGGAGCTTTTAGTAGATTTCAGCCCCAAAATACGATCGCTTGGTTTGCACAGCGAGGCGTAAATCTCAAAACTGAATCTGATGGCAGAATATTCCCAATCTCCGATAATTCAGAAACCATTGTCCAATGCTTAATGCAAAGGGCGGAATCCTTGGGTGTGAAGCTATGGACAGGGATAGGAGTGCGATCAGTTAGCGTCATTTC
>JBBQHY010000336.1:0-2643 GCA_038324415.1 Pseudanabaenales cyanobacterium
AATTCAGGTAAATTCAGCAAAACCCGAAGATCAACCGTTACTGTTTGATGTCCGAGAAGAAAGTGAATGGAATGCAGGATATATAGAAGGCGCAACTCATCTTAGTCGAGGCATAATTGAACTAAAAATTGAAGCGATCGCTCCCGAACTTGATACATCCATAGTCTGTTATTGTGGCGGTGGTAATCGATCTGCCCTAGTTGCCGAAAGTTTGCACAAAATGGGATATACCAATGTTAAGTCCCTAATTGGTGGCTTCAAAGCTTGGCAAAAAGCTGAACTACCAGTCACTACTGGGGATAATTCCTAACCTAATTCAAGATCGCCATGTTAGAAACTGATTACACTCAAGACGTAAGGTTAACCACAACCTCAATTACCCTCAGAATTGGCGGAGATTACCATCAAGAACCAGTAATTTCTAGTTTAATTTCCAAATTTGGTCTAATAGTGAATATTAATGCCGCAATCTTAGGTGAAAATGCCAAGGATGAAGGCTGGTTTAAATTAGATTTACAAGGAACACCACCGCAAATTCAAAATGCCTTGATTTACTTATACGATCTGGGTTTAGAGCTGTGGAATGAAAAAAATGATGATAGTGATGAAGGATGGTAATGCAGACATTAGTTAAAGAGCCTAATCAAGAGCCAAGACCAAAAAAGCCTAAGCACAAACGTAAAATTCCCTACGCTTGGATTGTGACATGGACGTATTTAATCGTTGTTCTGTTAATTCCGATCGCAGCTTTGTTCTTAAAAGCAGCTAGTGCCACTCCAGAAGTAATTTGGCGGATTGCCACCTCTGATATTGCGCTTTCTGCCTATAACGTTACTTTTGTCACGGCACTATGGGCTGGCGGAATCGGTGGTATCTTTGGGACTTTAGTAGCATGGGTATTAGTGCGCTATGATTTCCCAGGAAAGAGAATTGTTGATGCGGCGATCGATTTACCCTTTGCTCTACCAACAGCAGTCGCAGGTATCAGTTTAGCAACCGTTTATAGTCCCACAGGTTGGATCGGCTCCATATTTGAACCCTTTGGTATTAAAATCGCCTTTTCACGATTAGGGGTCTTTATCGCCATGCTATTTATTGCTTTACCCTTTGTGGTCAGAACTTTACAGCCCGTACTTCAAGAAATGGAAAAGGAAGTCGAAGAAGTGGCATGGTGCTTGGGTGCGAATAAATGGCAGACTTTTACCCAAGTTATTTTTCCACCATTATTACCAGCGATTTTAACGGGTGTGGTTTTGGGTTTCTCCCGTGCTGTGGGGGAGTTCGGCTCGGTGGTAATTATTGCCTCGAATATTCCCTTTGAAGATTTAATTGCCCCTGTTTTGATCTTTCAAAAGTTAGAAGAATATGACTATATCGGAGCAACCATCATTGGTATGGTGATGTTGATTATTTCTTTAGTCTTGATTTTAATTATTAATTTCTTGCAAAAGTGGGGACAAAAGTATGCAGATTGATGCACCCAAGGTTGAGAAGATAGATAAAAGCCGTGGATCGGATTTTTGGGTTAAAACAATCTTAATTATGATTTCGCTTTTGTACCTAGGGTTAGTATTGGTTTTTCCCGTTGCTAATGTGGTTCATGCCGCCTTTGAAAATGGAGTACAGCCCTTTTTAGATGCTTTAACGGTTCCTGATTTTATTAGTGCTGTACAGCTAACTCTATTAATTGCGGGCATTGTGCTACCCCTGAATACCGTATTTGGTCTTTGCGCTGCTTGGGTAATTGCCCGTAATCGCTTCTGGGGTAGAACTTTATTGATTAGTATTATTGATTTACCTTTTTCCATTTCCCCCGTTGTTGTTGGTTTAATGCTGATATTGCTCTACGGCAGAAATGGCTGGCTTGGTCATTTTTTAGAACAAATTAATCTTAAAATTATCTTTGCTACTCCAGGAATTGTGATTGCTACTATTATTGTGACCATGCCCTTTGTTGCCCGTGAAGTTATTCCTGTGTTAGAAGAAGTGGGAAGTTCAGAAGAAGAAGCAGCAAGGATTTTAGGTGCTAGTGATTGGCAAATTTTCTGGAGAATTACGATTCCGAATATTCGTTGGGGCTTGTTATACGGATTACTTTTAACAAATGCAAGGGCAATGGGGGAATTCGGAGCAGTTTCAGTGGTGTCTGGAAACCTAGCTGGACTAACTCAAACCTTACCTCTCTATGTGGAAGAAGCTTACAAAAACTATCAATCCCAAGAGGCATTTGCAGCCTCTTTAGTATTAGGGCTGTTGGCATTAGTAACTCTGGTTCTGAAGGAAATTTTAGAACGACGCACAGGACGAAAAGCCTGATTGAAAATGTTACTACTAACGACCAAGCTCACCCGCCGCCGGAAGGGGGCGAGGAACGAGCGGACTGTAGGCGGTCGGGTGCAGCGCCTTGTTCGGATGCGGTTAATCGCTTTCAGGCTGCGACTTCGACGTATGCGGACGCCGAGCTTGGTTCTGCAATCGAATAACCTTCTTCTCGCAATCCTTCCAACTGGAGTTTAGACTAATAAGTACCTCTAGCAGGAAATCTCCCGCCAGTTAAAACTGACAGGATAAGTTCGTAAATCCGAAAATTATTTACGAGGCGATGTCTTCAGGCACTTTCTTTATCTTAGAAAACCCTTTTTT
>JBBQHY010000337.1:0-2636 GCA_038324415.1 Pseudanabaenales cyanobacterium
GGGCGGAACTATCGGGGCGATCGCTCTGCAAAAATGGGGATGGGAACTCCAAGCCAAGCTCTTACTTTTAGAAACCTTTGCTGAAATTGAAACTTTATCAAATTAGGTTGCCAAATTAGGTTATCAAATTAAATTAAAAAAATGAAAGATAAACCTGAGCAAGTGATACTCGTAGATCAAAACGATCAGCAGATTGGAATTGCCGAAAAAATGCAGGCGCATCAACAGGGGCTATTACACCGAGCTTTCTCTATATTTGTAATTAATTCCCAAGGTCAGTTGCTATTACAGAAAAGAGCGATCGCTAAATATCATTCAGGCGGACTATGGACAAATACCTGTTGCAGCCATCCCCGACCCCATGAATCTATCCTTAGTGCAGGCGATCGGCGACTTCAAGAAGAAATGGGATTTACCTGTGAACTGACGGAAATTTTTAGCTTTATCTATAACTCTCCCCTCGATCATGGCTTAATCGAACATGAGTACGACCATGTGCTTTTAGGCAAATTTGATGGCGAACCGATCTTAAATCCTTCAGAGGCAGAGGAATGGCAATGGGTTGACCTAGATCAATTAAAATTAGCCCTAGTTACTCACCCCGAACTTTATACTTTTTGGCTAAAAGTTTGCTTTGATAAATTTTTAGGATATCTTCCGTCATCTGATTTTACAGAGGCGAATATTTAAAATATATTAAAATTCCCTGTAAAGTATTCTCTGTAGAGTATTCAGCGTATGCTAATTTGGAACCCAATGAAAACTCAAATTCTACAACGATATTTGATTGCATTAATCGGAATTTTTCTAGCATCTTGTTCTACTCCTCCACCTAAAGCAGGAGTGCGAGCCATACCAGTGCCGATCGCTGTCGTAGAACCTGGAACAGTTACAGATAGTTCTGACTATGTGGCAAGCTTGCAATCACGCCAATCTATTACGTTGCAGCCTCGGATTAATGGCTATGTGCAAGAGATATATGTCAAAGCGGGCGATATTATCCGAACAGGTGCACCAATTTTACGCATTGATCCCAGCCAACAGGAAGCCTCAGTGCAACAAGCCTCAGCCGCCGCCGCCACATCCCAAGCCGAGCTCCAAAGTGCCAAAGCCACCCTTGAACAACTAATTGCCCGTAAGCAGTCAGTTATATCCAACATGCAATTTAATCAAACCGAATTCAAGCGATTTTCCCAACTCACTGCTGAAGGCGCAACGGCACGCCAAAGATTAGATGAGGTTTCAAATAATCTCCGAAATGCGAAATCAGAGCTAGGGCAAATGGAAGCGCAAATTTTGGCACAAAGAGCAAATATTAATAGTGCCGAACGGCGAATTGATCAATCTGTCGCCAATGTCAGCCAACAAAAACTCCAACTCAACTTTTACACGGTAAATGCCCCTTTTGCAGGTGCGATCGGTGACATTCCAATTAAAATTGGCGATCTAGTCAGCAATACTACACCCCTAACCACAATAACGCAAAATGAAGTTCTAGAGGTGCAGGTGGCTGTGCCTGTGGAAAATGCGCCTCGACTCAAACTGGGAATGATAATGGAGATAGTTGATAACAATGATAAACCCGTTAGTAGTGGCAAGGTATCGTTTATATCACCTAATATCACTGCTCAAAATCAATCGATTCTAGTCAAAGCTACTTTTAATAACGATCGCAACCAATTACGAGCAAATCAGTTTGTCAGAGCCAGACTTGTATGGGATACCCGCCCTGGAGTCCTAGTCCCAACTACGGCTATTTCTCGCTTAGGGGGTCAAGATTTCATTTTTGTTGCTGAGAATAAAGGTAAAGATGGACAGTTAGTTGCCACCCAAAGACCAATTAGATTGGGCAGAATTACTGGCAATAAGCAGGAAGTAATTTCAGGCTTAGAAGTTAGAGATAAAATCGTAACCTCAGGAATTTTACAGTTACGAAATGGGGCGGCGATCGCTCCTGTCGAGAATAGGAATGATCAGACCTGATCTTAAGCAACTGCAGAGATGGTTAAACCCTAAACAACTAGTCCTATTTCAAGCCTGCGCAATCGGTTTGGTGGCTGCCCTGTCAGCAGTAATTCTTAAGCAATCCATAGGTCTGTTTGGAGGCTGGCGCATCCAAGTTGCCAATGATTTACCTCCACTTTTGGTTCTTCCCCTTATCGGTCTGTGTGGCGGCTATTTATCGGGTTTTCTAATTGAGACCTTTGCCCCTGAGGCTGCTGGGAGTGGCATTCCCCAAGTCAAGGCGGCTTTGGGCTATGTGCCAGTTGTAATAAATCTGCGCGTGGCGATCGTAAAGCTGATCAGTACAATTTTGGCACTTGGTTCAGGCTTGGCTTTGGGAAGGCAGGGACCAACTGTGCAAATCGGTGCTGCCCTAGCTGCCCAACTGAGTCGATGGGTACCTACTTCCCCAGATTATCAAAGGCAATTAATAGCTGTGGGAGCCGCCGCTGGTTTGGCTGCGGGGTTTAATGCCCCGATCTCTGGGGTTCTGTTTGTAATCGAAGAATTACTCCATGATGTTTCTAGTCTGACTTTAAGTACAGCGATTTTGGCATCGTTCATTGGTGGGGTAGTTTCACGAATTTTGGGAGGGAGTAATCTACCTACCCTCGGCTCCCAATTATCCGCAC
>JBBQHY010000338.1:0-2630 GCA_038324415.1 Pseudanabaenales cyanobacterium
CCTCACAATTAAAATCAAAGAGTTTGCCGAATATTCAGAAGCAGAACAGGCATTAAATCAATTAAAAAATCTAGCATTTGTCACCAGTGGCTTGATTAATAACGCCCAAGGTAATGCTATTAATTTAGTAATTATTCCCGATCCAGCCGCCGTGGGCGAAATTCAGGCTAGTCTCAATGTTGCCAATATTCCCATTTTTAGCCTATCCCAGTCCAAGCCCAGCCTTGATGATGTATTTCTATCAGCCACAGGGCAAACCATCCAAGATGCAGAAATTGCTCAATCGGAAATTACGCCAACTAAAAAACGCCGCTAGGAAAGCGGAAAATATTAGCTCAAAATATACTTGGCAATACGTTGAGCTGAACCTGCCGTTCCCATGCGCTCTTTGCCATTAGTGATGGAAATCTGAAAGTAGTCAGGATTATTTAGCAACATGGCGATCGCTTCATTAACTTGGGAGGGATTTTCCACCAAAATTATGGATTGCCCTAAAAGTCGAGCCTGATCCTGAGCAAAGCTGCGCGTAAATTGGGGACCTCGACCCATGATCGTGATTACGGGTTTACCTAAGCCTACTAATTGCTCAGTGGCGGTGCCTGCCATGCCCAAACCAAAATGAGCTAGATGCAGGCAATCTCCGTATCCTTGGGAGACTAAATGCAGTTTGGATAGATTTTGGCTGTAGGTGCAAGGATCGAGTTGGAGCCAGCCTTTTTGCATTAATAACTCTCCGAGCTTCTCTAGGTCTAAATCGGGAGCGATCGCAGCGAGGAAGTTAATTGATTCAGTCAGTTTTCGCATGATGATTTGAATGGCAACCAATAAAGTAGCCCAGTTTTCATATGCTTCAGGCGTTCGGGAGCCTGGGAGTAAGGTAATTACCCATTCCTGAGACTTAATTTCTAGGTCTAGCCCCTTGGGTTCCAGTCCATCCATCATCGGATTACCTAAATACTGCACAGGCAAATTAAATGAGTCTTCTAAAAACTTGGCTGTAAGCTGATCTCTGACAAAAGTGGCTTTACAGTGTTGATTGGCAATGAGCGATCGCTCCCAAGGATAAAACCATGATCCTCCGAATGGTGTAGAGACATCTGGTAATTTACCGTGGTAATCTCGCCAGTAATATTCAGATTTTGCCGTTGCCACAAATACATAATTACAACCACCCCGCCAAGTAGGAAGCCATGCCAACAACAATGGGACAATGTCCCCCACCGCTAAGATCATTTTTTGCGAGTTTCTGCCAGAATTTTGACAAGACCATCGCCAAATTAGCTGTAACTGACGCCAAGTTAGCCCTATTAAACCACCCTGAACATCTTTTAATAATTCCCGACTATCCATACGGCTAAATCCACCAGTAGGTAATTTTTGCGTAACTTCTGTGGCGATCGCAATTTCAGCGGATTGATAGGCATGACCAACGCCAACTAAGGGGACAGCAGTTATGGATAGGTTTTTAGGTTTAAGTAACCTTAGCTCAGTGCAGATTCGCGCCGCAATTTGATCTTCACCATGCCCATTGCTCACACATAAAATTTCGGATATTTCTGACATCAACGGCTTCTTATACATTAGAACTTAACGGCTACCATTAGAATACAAGCTAAGTAAGTGCATCAACCCAAATCTTTAAAACCATAGGCAATGCTCTAATAACTATGCAATCGACAAATTTGCTGTATATCCACCATGTCAATTTCTATGTTTACGATGCAATCCAATGGCGCAAGTGGTTTGAATTTTTCTTAGGCTTTCAGGCGATCGCTTCCATAAATACTAACTATACCCAAACAGAAATTCTGCAACAGGGGAAAATTCAAATCCATGTTTCTGAGTCACTTAATCGCTATAGTCCTGTGGCAAAATATCTAGCAAATCATCCTCAAGGCGTCGGAGAAATTGGTTTTACCGTCAAAGAACCCAGTCCAGATTTAACGCCACCCTGGGGAGATGTGAATCACAAATTTATTCAAAATTTAGGTATTACAAGTCAAAATTATGTAAATAGTTTATTCACAGCGATCGATCATGTTGTGATTAATGTGTCTGAAATGTCATCAACCGCAGAATGGTACGCCCAAAATATGGGATTACACAGAGGCGATCGCTTCACAATTCAAACCGAATATTCCGCCCTGAGCAGCATAGTTATGAAGTCTGCAGATCTTGCCCAGCAGCAGCCAATCCAAATTCCGATTAACGAACCAACTACCCCCAACTCCCAAATTCAAGAGTTCCTAAATTACAACAACGGCGCAGGAGTTCAGCATCTAGCATTACTCACCGATGACATTACCGCTACAGTCACAAAGCTAAAACAAAGGGGAGTTGATTTCTTAGAAACCTCTCCGCCGATTTTAGTAGAGCAGCAGGATCAAGTTTCAGGGCAGACCCTAATGCAAATTTTTACAAAACCAATTTTTAATGAACCTACTTTCTTCTTTGAAATTATCCAACGCCAAAACCACGCCCAAGGCTTTGGAGAAAGAAACTTTCAAGCATTATTTGAAGCAGTAGAGCGGCAACAGTTAATTAAAGTCTAAAATTAGGACATCTAATCTATTTGAACTAATGGCAGAACTCGAAAAACTCATAAAAATTGCCGAAGACGAATTGGTCGA
>JBBQHY010000339.1:0-2616 GCA_038324415.1 Pseudanabaenales cyanobacterium
GATAATACCGCCGCTCTATTGACGGTGATTCAAACTTGTAAAGCACAAGGACGCTCCGTGTTGGACTTTTTCTGCCAAGCTTTAATTGATCCTTCTCCTCTTTCCCTCATTCCCATTCTCACCTGAATCCTTACCTAAAAAAACCATCTTAAATATCTATACAATTTAATAAAATCATCCTCTGAAGCGTAGCAATCATATTCGAAGTAAAAAGAAAGGCAATGACTTCTTGAGTATTCTAATAGAAAATTAAGCATGGGCTGGTTTTAGGGTCATATACCCCATAGTAGCGTAATAGGCATCGTTTATACACTCCACATGCTTTTGACTAAATTGATTCCAACCGTCGAAAAATAATGGGGCAGGCTGCATAGAGCTAATCGCTTTAGTTACATCAAATTTACAGTTCAAGGGATGATTATTCATAACTAAAGCTATATCTACGTTTATAAATCCATCCATAATATTCTCAACGGAATTACAGCTTTTGAGCACTAAATTACGCTCAATATTAACAAAATCTTTAATGTATATATTCTGAACAGACGGCAAAATTTCAATTAGTTTAAATGCCATTGATTCTCTAGTATCTGATGTTTCAGGAAATCCTTTAAAGGCAATACCAATAATTAGAATCTTAATTTCATGAATATTTTTTCTAACTAAATTGCAATATTTATTAATTTTTTCATAAACATATAAGTGTCCATCGTCATTAATTTTACGACTAATTTTGCCTAAAATCGGCACATAATCATGATATGAGCCAAAATTACTATATAAGTGTGAATCCTTAGAAAGGCAACTACCACCAACCCCTGGACTGGGCATAGGAATCGGATCTCTAGGGTATTTATAGTTAGCGGCTTCAATTAAATTAAAAGCATTTAGATTTAGATGATCGCACATAATTGCCACCTCATTAGCAAAGGCAAACCGCAAATCACGATAGGTATTATTTAAAAGTTTAATCATTTCTGCAGCCTCTAAAGACTCAACTATAACTATATCTTCAGTGATACTTCTAAACAGTTGGGTAGTTAGATCAATACTAACTTGATCAAAGCCACCAATAATTTGAGGTAAAGACTGTAATTCCTTTAAAGTATTACCTTGAACAGTGCGTTCGGGCGCAAAAGCTAGAAAAAATTCTTTTCCTATACTTAAATTACTTGTTTGTAAAATTGGCATAATTGTCGATCTGAGCGTGCCAACTGGTAATGTTGATCGGTATATAACTAAGTCATTGGGCTTAAGTTTCTTAGAAATAAATTGTGTAACCTGAATTATATATTTCAAGTCTGGCTGCATATTTACATCTATGGGCGTGCTAACACAAATAATATGAATATCAATAATTTCTGCTATTTCTTGATTAGTGTTATAAAACTTGATAAGATTTTGGTCTTTTACATCCTTTAATAATTCATTTAAACCCTGTTCATGAAAATGAGGTGTATTATGGTTTAATCCATCAATAATTGTTGGATTTGAATCAACACCAATTACTTGAATTCCTTGAGCAGCTAAGATACAAGCCAAGCTTAAACCAACAAAACCTAATCCATAAATACAAACTTTAGCTGAATGGTGCGATAACTGAATAGGTGAATTCTTAATGCTCATCATGCAGTACCCATTTTAAATGTGTGTGTTTTCTAAAGATTTTTTAAACCGAATATTACAAAAAGTAAGTGGCTTATAAAATTGGAATTTACAATATGCACATCCACGGCAAGGGTGGTGCAGAAAAACGTTCTCTAGTTATGGCAGATGTATTTAGCGATCAATACATAGTATTTTTGATTGTTAATCAGGATATAGATACATCATTTTTGGAAAGGTATTTTGCTGTTAATCTCGGTCTAGTCAAGATAGTTGTAATTCCCAAGTATCCAAATTTTTTACAATCTATAGGCGATCGTCTCCCATCACGGTTAGGTGATTTCAT
This sequence comes from Pseudanabaenales cyanobacterium, assembly GCA_038324415.1. GTDB lineage: Bacteria > Cyanobacteriota > Cyanobacteriia > Pseudanabaenales > Pseudanabaenaceae > PCC-7502. The sequence continues at coordinate 1,952 of JBBQHY010000339.1, forward strand.
ATCTCACATTTATCATTTCCATAGAATTAAGGCTTTAGGCTTAGATATTTTTATTAATAATACAATGGGTAGCAAATTATTAAGCCCAACCAAATTAAGTATATATATGTGTATGTTTCCCAATGAATACGGAGATATCCCAATATCTAAAAACGTAATTCAGCAAATTTATCGAGTTTTGATCAATCAATTAGAGTTGGTAACTGGTTGGCATAGCCGCAATGCCATGGAGTCCTATTCTGTAATTACAGGAAACTCGGTTTATACAAATACATGGATTCAGAAGCTGTGGCAATTACCATCAGAACTTGTATACACGGTTTGCGAGGACATGGGAGTAGCTCCATCAGGGACAAAAATCAAAATAATTCTGAATGTCGGTAGATTTTCGGCGATCGCACTAAATATCAGTATGAAAAAGCAAGAGGTGCTGTTAACAGCATTTAAGGAACAAAAAGAACTCCATCATTTAGGTTGGGAATTGCACTTAGCGGGTAGTTTGCTGACTTCAGACCAAGAGTCTTTTGCTTTTGCCCAAAGTTTAATGGATGCAGCGAAAGGTTATCCTGTCACTTTTCATTTCAATTTGGAATTTACCCAACTGCGCAACCTGTACCACCAAGCGTCAATCTATTGGCACGCCACGGGCTATGGCAGTGACCATC
>JBBQHY010000340.1:0-2603 GCA_038324415.1 Pseudanabaenales cyanobacterium
TTGGGTGAGAATACCGTCTTTGATCAGATATTTTCTTTGGGCAGGCACACCTTCGTCATCGTAAACCATGCTGCCTGGGAGGTTGGGAATTGTGGCATCATCAACTACGTTCAATTCAGGAATAGCGATTTCTTTGCCGAGAGTGAGTAGTTCCTGCATTCTGGGATTTTCATAGACAAAATCTGCTTCAGATAAATGCCCAAATGCTTCGTGAATAAAGACTCCTGCTAAATAGGGATCGAGAATGACAGGGTACTGTCCACCTTTGACGGGGGAAGCCTCCAGTTGTCGCACAGCCCGTTGTGCAGTATCAATTACCAATTCATCAAGCGAGTCCATAATATTAAAACTGGTACGAGAGTTAACGGAATCAAACCCCTGCCGTACGGTATTTTCACTGCGAGCAATCACACCAAATCTACCCGATACATCTAGTCGTTCTTGGGAAATGCTGGTGCCACGGGAGTTGACGTAATAGCTAGTGCCAAAGCGATCGCGGTATCCAGTCATGGTGGTTTGAATTCGAGGATCGAATTCCAGAAGCATTTTGTTATAGCGTTCTAAAATGTCTCGCTTTTGATTGAGAGAAATGCCACGGGGATCATTTTCAATTTCTACTTTAACAACTGCTTGAATTGGTGCAAATTCTGCGATTTGGGTTTGCTCGTTGCCAATTAACTTTGCCTGAGAGATTGCCGTTTCGATTCGTTCTTTTAAGTTAGTTACATCATTAAAAGTGACAAAACTCCAACCGCCTTTATGACAAGCCCGAATCCCGCCCGATAGCCCAAAGTTGCGATCAACCGAGTTTAGCTGCGCTCCTTGGAAGGAAATGCCTGTAGATTCGCTTTGCTCTAGGCGCACTTCTAAGAAATCTACTGAATTAAGATATGGGGCGATCGCTGATTGGAGTTGGTCTTGCATGGATTCTTAGATCTTTAATAGATTAAATAGAGACTTAGATCGAAATTAGTAAGTTAATTTATTCTAACAAAGCTGCTAGTTACGAACCCAGCCATTGATGGTAAAACGACTATCCATAAAAGCCCGTGAAGGACAATTTACGGTTAAAACTTCATGCATATAGTGGCTAGGGAAAAAGACAATACAGTTATGTTGAGGCGTAACTTTCTTATATGTATCGGCTTCAACATAGAAATTATTTTCAATTTTATTATCGTAGAGGACTAGTTCTCCACCAGAAAAAGCTTTGGGTTCGAGGTGAAAATAGTAGACATAGGTTAAAATTCGATTTGCGCAATCAATACTGCCATTGTCATTGTGGATTTTATAGTAGTTGCCGTCATTGTGCTGTGTTAATTGAATTTCAATATTGCTAGGATTGAAACTATCTAAGCGGAGGTAGGTGAGGATAAAGGGCGTGATGGCGAGAATGCGGGCAGTCATCAGTTCGGCAAACTCTGGGAATGAATATAAAACTTGCGATCGCCTATAGTTTGGATCGTTATCAGAATTAGATGTAGATATGAAATTTCGTTCTTCTTCCTTTACATGTTCTAACAATCTTTGACATTGGTTAGTAGTTAAGAAATTCTCAACCCAAGCATACTCAGATGAAATAATTTGTCCTTCTTCTCCGATTACTTTCTGGGGCTCTATCTGAAATTTTGGTTGAGTTTGGATCAAGGGCTGAAGAGTGCTAGAGAAAAGATTAAGATCTATCTTTTGCTTACTACAAACTTCCCACATCTTTGTTGTCCCTTGGCTAGAAACTTGGGTAAAGCTGAAATTTCGCCATTCAAAATTATAGAAAGTTTGCTTAGAATTGAGGGCTTCAAATTCAACTTGATCAAAGCTCAGAAGTGTACAAACCTCATCCGTCGTGATCCAGTAGCCCTCTTTGGCGATTTGTTGCACTAGATTTAAGTGCTTGAGTAGGGCATCAATTTTACTAAAATTTGGTTTTATCATAATTCAACTTAATAATTCATAGGCTTCACTTAATAGGTAATTTAAAGGAAAGTTAACACTAAAACCTAAAATGGGGATCCTTTTCAAGTTATCGATTTACTTAGGCGGTTTCTGGTAAAAAAATTACCCAATCCGAAGCTTCTAGATCCCCAATTCTGGGGACTTCGATTTTCAGAGCCTCCAGAATTGGGGCAGAGCTGGGTAGATTCTTTAAAGGAAATATCCTTATGCTTACCTACTTAACTAAAAATACCAGATCAATTTAAGATAATTTAATAAGCCCTAAGAAATATCTATGGGCTTTATGGTTTTAGATATTTGATTTGATGAAGCAATTTTTTGATTTTTCGTTTAATACGTTTTAATAAACTTAATGGCTCATTTAGAGTGCGTAAATAATCAAAGACTGCATTTGTAGTTTCAAAAGTAGTTTTAATATTTTTAGGCATAGCTGATATTTTTTTTCTGTATATATTTCAGTGTTAAAGGCTGAAGATGTACCACAATGAATTCCACTGCCATCAAACCCCATAATGAATAACCCCGCCGCAAGCAGCGGGGTATCGAACTCAAAAGAGATTTAGTTGACTGTTAGAATGTAATTCTAAATATTCTCTTCCTTGCGCCTCTACATATTTTTTTATCATTCTTTCATTTCCATGTTTACCTAC
>JBBQHY010000341.1:0-2569 GCA_038324415.1 Pseudanabaenales cyanobacterium
GTCCCAAATTGTTGCCCGATAAACCACATCGCTGGTAGCACGAGCATGACCAATCAATTTATTGCCATTCCATACCGTAATCACTGGATTGGAATTGGCGATCGCTACTCGTAAATCTTCTATAGTCCTCTCCCTTGCCCAAAATGCACTAACCTTAAAAAGCTCCTGTAGCTGCTCAAAATCTACCAAGTCTGGGGAATCACAAAACTGAATATGACGATTATCCAAATCACACCTTCCTACAAATTTACTTAACCTTAGTCAGTAAGCCAACAAAATCACCTTCTGCGAACTTAGCACTTTAATCACTATGCTTACTTAATTATGGAACCTAGATATATTTGCTAAAGTCATTACCTGAGTACAGCATTTTTTAAGTACAGCATTTTTATATTATGACTGTATTTTTTCAGCGTTGTTCACCAGAAACAATAACGGTAACTCATAAACTTATGCCTATTCCCCGCCGCAAATTTATAGTTAGTTCTGGACTGTCAATGGGGTTTGCCCTAGCCACAATCCCTGTTTCCGCAGAAACTGTGATTAAAACTGACTCCAAAGGTTTAGTGGCGGGAGAAGTTAGGATCCCTGTGGATAATATCGAAATTCCTGCCTATCGAGCCATGCCATCTTCAGGTACGAATTTTCCAGTGATTTTAGTGATCCAAGAAATTTTTGGTGTCCATGAACATATCCATGATGTCTGTCGCCGCTTTGCAAAATTGGGCTATATGGCGATCGCCCCAGAATTATTTATCCGTCAAGGCGATGTTTCTAAACTTAGTGATATTCAAGAAATTCGTAAAGTAGTAAGTCAGGTTAGCGATCGCCAAGTATTTTCCGATCTTGATGCAACCGTAAAATGGGCAGCCAAGTCTCAAGGTGATGTAAATAGGTTGGGGATCACTGGCTTTTGCTGGGGTGGTCGCATAGTATGGCTTTATTCCGTTCACAACCCCAAAATTAAAGCTGGGGTGGCTTGGTATGGCAAATTAGTGGGGGAGTCTATGGATTTAACCCCTAAACATCCGATAGATGTGGTGTCGAGTATCAAAATCCCAATTCTCGGACTCTATGGCGGCGCAGATGCCTCAATTCCCAACGAAACTGTGGAGAAAATGCAGAAATCCTTAAAAGATCATAATTAAAAATCTCAAATAATTCTCTATCCCGATACTCCCCATGCCTTTTTTGCAGACTATCGTCCCAGTTATCGCAAACCACAGGCACGGGACGGCTGGCAGCGTTTAATAACTTGGTTAAAGGATTTAGTTTAATTCCCAATCAACTGGGAAATTTGTTTATGATTTGACAGAGTGAGAATTTGCTCTTTTTTATCTATTTGCAGCCAACCTTTTTCTGTCATGCGCTCTAATACTTGTTCTGTATCTTCAAAATTAACTCCTGCTAGATCTGAAATTTCGTATGGAGAGAAATTAAATATTTCTAAGCCTAAACTAGTATCACTACCGTAGGTTTCGCTGAGGTCAAGTAAAATGTTCGCCACTCGAACCAATGGTAATTCCTGAGCTAACTGCAAGCGTTGATTAACCTTACGCCATCTTTGGATAATTTGCTTGAGCATCCGATGATGGACTTGAGCATCTTTAAATAAAAATTGCAAAAATCTTTGGGCGGGAATACTCAAAATACTAACTTTTGTGAGGGCAATAACATTCGTAAATCTAGGTGCCTCGTCTAAAACGGCAATTTCTCCAAACATTCCACCAGTACCTAAGAGGTCAAGGGTCAGAATTTCACTTTCCCGTTTCTGATATACTTTTACCCAGCCCGAAAAAATAAAGTAAACTGCATTACCCCAAGCATCTTCAGTAACAATTTTTTGACGTGGGGCATATTCTTTTTCCACTGCCACAGTCGCTAGCCATTCCAGAAGCTCTGGATCAGCTACATCAAATAAAGGAAAAGTCGCGCTGAGAGTTTCAATCTCCATGCAAATCTAAGCACCCATTATTTCATAACCACAGTCAGCATAGAGAATCTGTCCAGTGATAGCACTAGATAGATCGCTAGCCAAAAATGCTGCAACATTTCCCACTTCGACTTGACTAACTAATCGCTTGAGGGGAGAAACTTCTTGCACGTGGTGGAGCATTTTATGAATATCCCCAATCGCCGCCGATGCCAAAGTTCTAATTGGTCCTGCCGAAATGCCATTGACCCTAATATTTTGAGAACCTAAATCTTGTGCTAGATAACGAACATTCATCTCTAGGGCAGCTTTGGCAATCCCCATAATGTTGTAATTTGGAACTACTCTAGCACCACCAATATAGGTCAGAGTAATTATACTTCCGCCTTCTGTCATTAAAGGTTTTGCTCCTTTAGATAGACTTATTAACGAATAAGCACTAACGTCTAAAGCAAGTTGGAAGCCATCCCGTGAAATATCTGTAAAATTACCACTTAGCTCTTCTTTTTTAGCAAAGGCTAGGCAATGAATTAAAATATCTAACTTTCCCCAAGACTTGGATATTGCTCCATACATTTCATCTATTTGGGTATCGTTCTGGACATCACAGGGTAGCAATAAGTCAGGAGACAGGGG
>JBBQHY010000342.1:0-2556 GCA_038324415.1 Pseudanabaenales cyanobacterium
AGCGATCGCTAAGCGGTCAAGGGTTTGCAGTCGCATACTCACTTAGGAAATCACTTCAGCAATTTCAATCACATTTTCATCAAAATCTTTCACTAAAAATTTTAATGGTTTTTCACTACGAATTTTGTGCTTAATCCCTAACATCTGAATTCGTAATAACACCTGCTCTACACAATCACGATTAAAACAAACATGACGATCTCGATTGCGATCGCCTTGGTTAGCCCCAGAAACTACATGCAGTTGGGTATTCTTTTTTAACTGATACCAAAGTCCATCGGGTCGAGATTTTGGGTGGCGAGCTTCAGATGGTAAATAAATCGGATCAATAGTTGCGCCAAGTGCTTGATCGTAACCATAGTAATAGTGGAGGGGAATATCGGCGATCGGTAGTTCTAGCAGGCTTTCATAAAAAATCTTTGCTTGTTCTAGGTCTGAAACCATGACTGTATGAACCTTGGGCGCACTGGTTAAAAACATCCACATTGCCACGCCATAGGCACCCAAAAGCATGATCATTATGGCTTGGGTTGAAAATATTGATTCAATTCCTTCCATAAGCCCTTTCCCCTATTTCCATGTGTAGATTAAATTCACAGACCTACATTTTAGACGCTCTAAGCAGAATGTTGGAATAGACTGCTTAAATAAACCTTAGCGGCACTGCGATAGCTCCGAGATGAGTTTACAGTTTCACAATTCCCATTCTGAAGCAAAAATAAAGATAATGCCGCCGAAAATACTCGATCTTGATCCCAATCGGGGTGGACTTCCAAATAGCTTTTTAAGGTTTCGTGGAGTTCTTCAGGAATTTCCGCCAAGATGCTGACATTTGAATTCATAGTAATTACATTTGTGGGAACTAATTGGCTTTACATTCTGTGGCTAAATACTTGGGTTGTCAATGCGATCGCAGGGCTGAAAATTACTATTTTTTAGGGGTATTGACACTTAATAATCGCAGATTTAACTTCTTTTTTGTTACATTTAGTAATAATAGGTTAGCAAGTTAGAGTTTTCCCCAGCCCTCAGATCACATTCCCTCCAGACCATATCCAGTATCAGATACTTTTATTATTGACTGTGGAAAACCTTTGCCAACCTGTGGAAAACTCCCTAAAACCTGTGGAAAACTCTGTGGAAAACTTTTAAAAATCTTGCCAGAAAATAAATTTTATTAGAGATGGAAATGTTAACAGTTACTAACTTTTGCATTAATTTCGCTATGTTTCAGGCAACGTAATCTTTGATTAGATTCGAGTTTGAGTCGCAGTAATTTGAAGTCTTAACTTTTCATCAGTAGTGGCAGGATCTAAACAGGCAAGTCCTTTGCAGACCATTGCGATCGCTTTTTTGGAGATTTCGGCGGGGAACTCATTAACTTCTTGCAGCATCACCACAGGGTTATACTCGGACTGTAATTGTGAGTAAACTTTTTTAGTTGTGCGAACAAGTGTTTGGTTATGCCACCAATCTAGGGCTGTGAGTAAACTGGGGCAAGAAATTGGCGAATTAGCGATCGCCCCACCAAATGCCTGAAGAGCCAATTCAGCTTTATCCAAATATTCCAGATTTTCCGTCAGCAAACTCAAGCGGATTAAATTAGCAATAGCGATACCATTGGCAGAGGGCGTAGCATTATCCTGATAATTCTTTTCCCGAATTAGAAGCTCAGGATTTAGATCGGTATTAAAATAGCCGCCTTCGTTTCCGTCCCACAGATACCGATCGAACTCCGCTTGTACCCGAATTGCTTGATTGAGATAAATACCATTGGGGCAGGCTTGGGTGAGGTCTAATAATGCCTTAATTAATAACGCATAGTCTTCGGAATGGGCAAAAACTGAAATCGTTCCGTCATAGTTTACACGGTAAAGTCGTGGGGATTGCTTCTGCCACTGATTCTGCAAAATAAAGGTCATCGCATTTATAGCTAATTGGCGATAAACTTCCTGATCGAAAACCATGTATGCCCGTGCCAAACCTGAAATCATCATGGCATTCCAAGCCACAATCATCTTCGTATCGGTGACAGGGGGAACTCGACCTTGCCAATTGATATTTTTAACTTCTTGGCGATCGCGTGCAGGTGGAAAAATATTTGTTCTTTTTACTTGATCTCCATACCGATGGGTGAATAATTTATCTAATGCTAATTCAGTTTTAGACGATAACCTTGATGGAGTTAGTCGTTTCAGGACATTACTTCCTTCAAAATTTCCTGAGGGTATAATTGTGAATTCTTGAGCGATCGCTTCTAATTCTTCCGTTGCTAGGATATTCTCTAGTTCCCTATAACTCCATACCCAAAATTTACCTTCATGCCCTTCGCTATCCGCATCTTGGGAAGCATAAAAATATCCCTCTGGGCTAGTCATTTCCCGTTGCAGCCATTCGATTGTAATGGCGATCGCTGTTTTTAGATAATCTTCTTTAACTCCCGATGACCATAAATTTGCCAGATATTCCATAATCTGCCCGTTGTCATAGAGCATTTTCTCAAAGTGAGGCACAGTCCAATCTGGATCGACTGTATAACGATGCCATCCTCCCGCC
>JBBQHY010000343.1:0-2524 GCA_038324415.1 Pseudanabaenales cyanobacterium
ACAAGTTTAATTTTGCCTGCGGGGGAACGGTTTAAGACGGTGGCATCTTTACAGAAAATCTATGATACGGCTTTGCTCAATCGGTTAGAGCGATCTTCACTAATTGTGGCTTTAGGTGGTGGGGTAATTGGCGATATGGCGGGATATGCGGCTGCGACTTGGCTACGGGGGCTGGATATTGTTCAGGTTCCGACCACGCTATTAGCAATGGTAGATTCGGCGATCGGCGGCAAGACAGGAATTAATCATCCCCAAGGTAAAAACTTAATAGGCGCATTTCATCAACCCCGTCTGGTTTGGACAGATCCCGAAGTCTTGAAAACCCTTCCTGCCCGTGAGTTTAGAGCAGCAATGGCGGAGGTAATTAAGTACGGGATAATTTGGGATCGAGAATTATTTGAGGAATTATCTGCCTGCGATCGCCTTGACCAAATACGATATCTCAAGCCTGAAACTTTAAGCTTAATTTTGTGTCACTGCGCTAGGGCAAAAGCTGAAATTGTGAGCAAGGATGAAAAAGAAGGCAATCTTAGGGCGATTCTCAATTATGGACATACCGTTGGTCATGCGATCGAAATGGTAACGAATTATCGCCTATTTAATCACGGTGAAGCTGTCGGTTTAGGCATGGTAATTGCGGGAGCGGTCGCCGTGGAATTAGGTTTTTGGCAACAAACGGATCAAGATGCCCAGCTAAAGTTAATTAATAAAGCAAAACTACCAGTGGCTTTACCCAATGATATCGATCTCTTCCAAATTATTGCAGCGATGTCCCAAGATAAAAAAGTATCAAGTGGAAAGGTAATATTTGTGATGCCCAAGGCGATCGGCAATGCCGTAGTTACAGATCAAGTGAACTTAGATACGGTACTAAAGGTATTACAAAAACCTTTCCTCAAGTAATTACCTATTACTCATTACTGCCAAGAAATTGATATTTTGATCGAGCATTGGTTATCCGCTTTTGCCATTAGAATACTCCCTTCCCACCGATAAAATACACCTAATTTAATGGGGTCAAGGGGCAAAGCCCCTTCGTGGGGGCTCAGTCCCCACACCCCCTAATAACGGTAATCTTTAACTGGGAAATGGGTATTTTTTCTATTAGGATTAATTCTCTCTTGGCCTCAAATTTATCTACTAACTTGAGATAAGTTTAGTTCCACATTTCTTGCAAAACTTGGCATCAGCTTCATGTATGGAGAGTTCACAACTAGAACAGATACACCCTCGTTTGCTCTCTTTTACAGGATCGTCTTGATTCGCAGTTTTAATCAATCGCTTGAATAGTTCACCTAACTGCACAGGGATCAGAGCTATACCCGTAAAAACCATAAAAATAGTTGTTAGCTTACCTGCCTCAGATTCTGGTACGACATCGCTATAGCCAACGGTAGTCATTGTAAAAACAGAGAAATAGAAGGCATCAAGAAAGTTGTGGAACTTTAGATTGCTAGGATGTTCAATTTGATAAATCAAGCCAGAGAAGACAAACACGATCGCAAATAATGTGAAGAGGATTTTGAGTAAAATAGCTATATCTTCAGTCTTTTGGTCAAATAGGTATTTTGACTCTAGTAAGCGAATCAGACGTAAAATTCGAAACCATCTCAACAGGCGAATAAAGGCAATATCAAATACTCCTAAAAAGAAGGGCAAAATTGCCACTAGATCGATAATTGAATAGAGGCTAAATAGATATTTAAATTTATCCTCAGCCGCCCAAAGTCGCAGAGAATACTCTATTACAAAGATATAAAGGATAATACTATCAAGTAAATTCAGTCGATGGCGAATACTCTCAGCTATATCATATGTTTGAGCGACAAAGCTTGTGGCAGAGGCAATAACAAGAATAGAGATCGAGATGTTGATTAGTTTGCCAATTGGTGTAGCAAGGTCATCAAGATAAAAACTAACTTTCTGTTTTAGCATAGGTCGTTAATCATAACAATTTTATGCATATATCTAAAGCAGTAATAAATTTAGGACTTGCGTGTTGAAATCTATATTATAGGAAAGGGATATTGAAGCTCCGTAATCGTTCTCAATCGGGTTCCTCTTTTGCAGAATTAAAAGAATATCTCTTACTAGATAAAGGATGATATAGATGCAATTTTCCCATTTCCTAATCGCGCCCAAATTTTGCCACTTAAAGCTCTAGTGGGAGCTGATGAGAGTTTAGAGAAATTAAATGAGGTTACGCTGGCGATCGCTAAATCAAAAAACTAAATATTGCGACTATATTTCATGTGAAATTCAGCTATGAAATTTAATGTGACAATTGATCGAGACGAAGATGGTGTATGGATTATTGAATGCCCCAGTATTTTTGGTTGCGTGAGCCAAGGAGCGACAAAAGAAGAAGCATTAGAGAATATTCAAGATGCTATTTCTACCTGTCTTCAAGTCAGACTTAATCAGCCTCAATTTGACAGATATAACTTGGCTCAGTAAAGCTAGGCTAAACCAAGCCAAATAAAACATTAACTAGCCTTTCTGTTCTTAATCAAACGCTTCACTA
>JBBQHY010000344.1:0-2518 GCA_038324415.1 Pseudanabaenales cyanobacterium
CGTTGTCTTTACTAGATTTGGATTTTAGATTAAGTTAGATTTAGTTAAAGATCAGTTTTTTGCAATTAATTCACACTTTATAACCAGATTTAACTTCCAGATCCTATGACAGCTTCAACTTTCAATACAACCAAATCCCAAGAAATTTTTAATCAAGCTAAACACCTTATGCCCGGTGGGGTCAGTTCCCCTGTTAGAGCCTTTAAGTCCGTGGGTGGCGAACCCATTGTCTTTGATCGCGTGCAAGGAGCCTATGCATGGGACGTTGATGGCAATAAGTATATTGACTATATTGGCAGTTGGGGTCCCGCAATTGTTGGTCATGCCCATCCTGTAGTGCTTGAGGCGATCGCCAAGGCAATTTATAAAGGTACAAGTTTCGGTGCGCCCTGCATTCTAGAGAATGTCTTAGCAGAAATGGTGATTGAGGCAGTGCCAAGTATTGAAATGGTGCGCTTTGTCAGCTCTGGCACTGAGGCTTGTATGTCGGTGTTGCGTTTAATGCGTGCCTATACGGGTAGAGATAAAATCATCAAGTTTGAAGGCTGCTATCACGGTCATGCGGATATGTTCTTGGTGCAGGCTGGTTCTGGGGTGGCAACTTTGGGTTTACCAGATTCTCCAGGTGTGCCTAAGTCTACAACTGCCAATACCTTAACGGCTCCCTATAATGATTTGGAAGCGGTTAGAGCCTTATTTGAAGCAAACAAAGATCAAATTTCAGGAATTATTATTGAGCCAGTGGTCGGTAATGCGGGTTGTATTATTCCTAAAGCTGGATTTTTAGAAGGATTAAAAACGATCGCCCACGAAAATAATGCCCTTTTGGTCTTTGATGAGGTGATGACTGGTTTCCGTGTGGCATATGGTGGAGCGCAGGAGCGATTTGGCGTGACTCCAGACTTGACCTGTTTGGGTAAGGTGATCGGCGGCGGCTTGCCCGTGGGTGCCTACGGTGGTCGGAGAGAAATCATGGAAATGGTAGCTCCATCTGGGAATATGTATCAAGCTGGAACGCTTTCAGGTAATCCAATCGCCATGACCGCAGGCATTAAAACCCTAGAAATTCTCAAGCAAGCAGGAACCTACGCCCAACTAGAAGCCACAACCAAAAAATTAGCAGATGGCATGCTAGCGATCGCCCATGAAACTGGTCATGCAGCTACGGGCAATCAAATCGGTGGCATGTTTGGTTTATTCTTTACCAATACTCAGGTCTATGACTACAACGATGCTAAAACCTCTGATTTACAGAAGTTTAGTCAATTTCATCGAAGCATGCTAGAGCAAGGCGTATATTTGGCTCCATCCCAATATGAAGCAGGATTTACATCTTTGGCACACTCTGATGCAAATATAGAGGCAACTCTGAATGCTACTCGTTATGTGTTAAAGCGGATTAAAAAGTAGTTGTTAATACCTAGGGGAATTTGAGTTAAATATTCATGGATATATTGCGATCGCTAGTTATTGGTCTATATTTAGAAAAACCGATTACTTGGCTCCACAAAATTGACCCTAGGGTTAAGCTATTTTGGCTATTGACGCTTTTGCTCTCGCCAACCTTGGCAAACCCTTTTTGGCGACTGGGAGTCGTAGCAATTTTAATTGGAATTACTCTGACGGCAGGGATTCCTGAACGGGTATGGAAACGGCAAATGGCTTTGATTTTAATTCTGGCAGCCTTAGTATTTTCCCTAGTTGCATTCTCATCAGATGGTTTGAATGTTACACACCAATCTCGCCGCCCCATTCCTGAAGTTAGTTTCCCACAGCCCACAAATTATCAATATGCTTGGAAGTTTAGCGGAGTTCAAGTCAGTAGGCGAACCATAGATGTGGGAATTAGAGTTGGAGCTTTGATTTTTACATTTCTCTATGCTCCGACCTTGTATTTATTAGTAACTTCGCCTGAAGAAATTACGGCAGCGATTAGCACTTTAAGTTCGCCCTTAAAACGCCTCAAGGTGCCGATTGTGGAAATTGCTTTAACTTTAACTTTGGCTTTGCGCTTTTTACCTTTAGTTCTAGAAGAAATTCAAAATTTGGTACGGGCAATTCGAACGAGGGCAATTAATTGGAAAAAACTAGGCTATAAAAAGGCGATCGCTCTGTGGTTAGTTGTGGCAGAGAGACTGGTGGATAACCTATTTATTCGGGCTGACCAAACTGCAAATGCTATGACGGTGCGAGGATTTACTACCCCAAATCAACATCTAGTTATGTGGAGTCCGCTCAAATTGATGAGAATTGATTTGATTCTTAGTGTCATCTTAGTTATATTCTGGGGACTACGCATCTGGATTGGGGGCACAAACTGAGATGGATCACACTTTTTTACTCGAACCTGGACGTTGGAAGCTAGAGGGAACCTATATCGAGCGTAAAGCTGAACCAACTCCTGTCAAAGGTCGATCCCTAATTACTTGGACAAAGGACGGCTGGTTTACGATGGCAACAAAATTAATATTTCCCGAATCCCAATTACCAGAACTTACACTTACCTACAAAGGACGAT
>JBBQHY010000345.1:0-2517 GCA_038324415.1 Pseudanabaenales cyanobacterium
CTAAGCTAACGTAAACTAAATAGATCGAATAAATTAAAGCTAGACCAGACTTAAGTTTACTTTTTAATTAAGCTAGTCTACCCCAATTAAATTGAAAAATGTACACGTATTTTATTGAAACTACAAATTGAAATAACAATATGATTCCCTTGCTTCCTCAAAACGATCCGAATGTAGATCAACGTCTGACTGAATTAGCTACAGCGAAACTGACCTATCAATATAACTACACCTACTTCTCACCGATTGCCATGGTAGATAAGGTGCCCTCCAGTGATAACTTTCCCATTCCCTATTTTATTAAGGTCGCAAAGCAGTTGCTAAATCTTATCCTAAATGGCATTGCAACTGCTTTGCCAGAAAAAAAGGAAGAGTTCAAAGCCAGTCATAACGTTTTTTGGGGAACGTCTACTTGATGCAACATTAAAAGAGTCGAAATCGAATTTAGAGGAATTAGTAAGTGATATGATCGCCTCTTTACTAGAGTCCAAACTAGAGTCTAATGATACAACCCCTATGGGCTCTAATATCCAACTTAATATTCAATCTAATATTGAGGAGTATAACGATCTTTTTTCGTTTATCCCTTTACCAATAATCAGACAAAATTTTAGAACTAATAGTGAGTTTGCGCGATTAAGAGTAGCAGGCTTCAATCCTTTAGTCATTAAATGTATTCATTCTTTAGACGATCGCTTTCCTTTGACTGAAGCTCAGTACCAAACTATCCTGCCAAATGATTCACTCGTTGCTGCTGGTTCGGAAGGTCGTTTATATTTAGCTGGCTATGTCGAACTTGAATCTTCACAAGGTGAAACTTTCCCCTTAAATTTGCAAAAATATGTCTATGCTCCCTTAGCTTTGTTTGCGGTTCCTAAAGGCGGCTCTAGTTTAATCCCGATCGCCATTCAATGCAGTCAAGTACCTAGTCCTACTAATCCAATTTTCCTCTGTCAGGCTGATGAAGAGCCAAATTGGATGTTAGCCAAAACTATTGTAGAAATTGCTGATGCTAACTATCACGAAGCTATAAGTCATCTAGGGAGGTGCCATATGTTTATTGAACCCTTTGCGATCGCAACCCCCCGTCAATTAGCCACAAATCATCCTTTATTTATCCTGCTCCAACCTCACTTTGGACAAACCCTCGCAATTAATGATGCCGCCCAAGCTCGCCTGATTGCCCCTAAGGGCGTAGTAGACAAACTTTTAGCCAGAACTATTGAGAGTTCTCGCGCTCTGACCGTTCAAGGAGCCCTCACCTATAGTTTTAATCAATCCTTTTTACCTATTGCTCTAAAATACCGTGGCATAGATGACCAACATCTTTTACCCGACTACCCCTATCGCGACGATGCTTTGTTAATTTGGAATTCGATTCATAATTGGGTCGGGAATTATATGTCGATTTACTATCAAAGCGATCTAGACATCAAGAATGATTCGGAGCTTCAAGCATGGGCAAAAGAACTCATAGCAGAAGATGGTGGAAGGGTAGTTGGATTTGGTGAAAATGGCGAGATTTTAACTTTGGCTTACTTAATTGATGCCATTACGATGATTATCTTTACGGTAAGCGCCTAACACGCCTCCGTTAACTTCCCTCAAAATCAAATTATGAGCTATGTTCCAGCTGCCGCTCTAGCTGGTTATACCCCCGCCCCTACTCAAACTACGGGAGCTACAGAAGCTGATTTCTTGGCAATGCTTCCTCCCATTAGCATAGCTAAACTCCAGTTAAAGACGGGTTATTTACTTGGTTCGGTATATTTTAGTACTTTGGGAGATTACGGACAGAACTATTTTAATGACGATCGCCTACTCAAACCATTACAGGATTTTCAAGATGATTTGAAGCTTGTGGAATCAGCGATCGCGGCTCGTAACCAATCCCGAAGCCAGCCCTACGAATACCTACTCCCTTCCAGAATTCCCCAAAGTATTAATATTTAAGGGTTAATCAAGTAATGTTTCAATTAGGGACTTCCAAGGAAATAGTCCTCCCTGTTTTAGCTACGGTGTATACACAAGTTAAAAAGCTATGTACACAAGTTTAAAGATTGTTGCTATACGAGGCTTTCAGGATTTAAGCTTATTATCAATAATTCAGACCTATTGAGATTATTGAACGAGAAATAAAGGTTTCAAGAACCAAAAATATCCCGAATCAGCTTAAAGCGGACTTGTGTTTACACTGCAGCTGTTTTAGGGGGTATGGGGGCTGCGCCCCCACGTAGGAGTTTCACCCCTAACACCCCAATCGGCATCATGATTAATCTGTAAGTCCCTTATAGAACCCATTTGATATCTTATAATATAACAAAAAGAGGTAAAAAAAGTTGTCAAAGATAGAATATACAAGCAGTTTGACCGATAGTGAATGGTTGATTATTGAACCGTTGTTGCCGCAGAAAAAGAAGACACGACCACCAAAATGGATAAAAAGAGATATCGTAAATGGTATTTTCTATCAACTAAAGAATGGATGTAATTGGGTTGATTTACCTAGAGATCTTC
>JBBQHY010000346.1:0-2477 GCA_038324415.1 Pseudanabaenales cyanobacterium
TCAAAAAAGGGTTTTCTAAGATAAAGAAAGTGCCTGAAGACATCGCCTCATAGATAATTTTCGGATTTACGAACTTATCCTGTCAGTTTTAACTAGCGGGAGATTTCCTGCTAGAGGTACTTATTAGTCTAAACTCCAGTACTAATCTCCGCAAAAATATAAGAGTCCAATTTTTGCCTCTACTCTTACGCAGAATGTAATAAAGATCGCTAAATGTTGAACCCGAAATATAGCTATTGAAGATTCTTTGTTCGGAATATGTCAAAATACGATCGCTGTCTTCAAAGAAAGGTTCTTGAAGCAAAGCCACATCAACAATGATATTTGTATCTATTAATATCTTCACAGTTCGTATTTTTCCTTCAGAGCCTCCCATCTTGCAGCATCAACATTAAAATCTTCAGCTATAGGTTCAATACCATCAAACAAATCTTGAAATGCTTTAACAGAGGTTTTTGTTTTTACTTGTCTTTTCGGGGCAGTCGGCGCGTTCGATGAAATCTTCCACATCACTAATTCCACATCACCTATTGGTAAGGCGATCTCATCATTAATATGAATTTGCCCATTGGGATCGATCCAACCTTTTAACTTTATGGCTTCCATAAAGTTACCTCCAATTCAAGTGCTTAATAATCTTCTCAATATAACGATTTTACTCTCTTTCCAGACAAAAATTAGCTCTAAGGAGTGCAGTTCATACTGCAGGCAGAGCCCCTCGATCCGTCTCAGTTATTATATTTCTATGATGGAAAGGTATAAATGATCTAGGGCGTAATTCGAGTAATTACATCATTTCCTGTAACTTTAATGGTCTGTGCGCCTAAGTTAACGATCGCCTTACTTCCAGATACTTTGACATTACGCTCTGCTTGGACGTAATTAATGTTTCCTTCTAGGGTAATAATTTGGGTAGGAATAGCCCACTCAATTTGGTCGGCATTGATCTTAGCTTGACGGAGGGCAGCATCAGCCTTGACTTCACCATTCAAACGAATAGTTTTAGTTGCTAAATTAGCTTGTCCAGTATTAGCAGTGATTGATACCTGTCTGATCGGACTAACTATTTTGACAGCAGTATCTAGGGCTACTAATTTCTTGGTAATATCCCAAACTAAAGAGGATGTTTCTAGCTCTATGCCTGATTCGGGAACTTTACCGATAATATTGCCTTTTAAGCTAACTTGGTTAGATTTAATGTTCCATGCCCCTTGATCGGATTTGAGAGTAAGCTGATCCTTGGTTTGAGTAATAGCGATCGCTTGGGGAGAAGTCACAAGATCCTTAGCAGCATTCCACATCAGTTTATCGCTTTTAAGTTGCAGTGGTGGAGTAACAGATGTGGCAACAACATCTCGGTTCATGATAAATAGATTTTGGCTGGGATAAGCAGTTAAGATTTTGCCCACCATTAGAATCTTGCTATCTTTTTCTGAGTCTTTGATAAATTTGACATTGCCTGATGCTGTTAACTGACCTCGATCTGATCGCCAAACCATGCGATCGCTTCTAAGATTAATATTATCTTTCATGGCGATCGCCTCAACTTTACCTTCGATTGTAATTTCCTTGGTGGTTTGATTGATACTACCAGTTGCTCCTTTTACATCTATTAATTCCTCTCCCGATTTGAAAAATTTTCCTTTAATCCCAGTTAAAACCGCCCGACGATTATTTTCGGTATATTCAGCTTTATTCGCTGTAATTGTCCACAACAGTTTGCCGTTTTTATCAACTTCAGTCAGGGTAATTTTAGATAAACTTGAGCCTGCGGGTTGCGTTAATTCCTTAACTGGTTGAGTCGAAGGCATTTGGATTAACCATACCGCCACCGATCCCATACCCAAAATTAATATGCCCAATAGCCCCAAGCGTTCAGAATTTTTCATAACAAATCTCATGGTTCCATAAGTCTAGGGCAAAACAGAATTCAATCCAATCACTTTACAAATTCAAACTTGGCATTTCCATCATCTCCAACCTTAATTTGAGCTACGTAAAATTGCTTTTGGTTAATTTCTCCTTCAGGGGTAAAGGATATTTCGCCTAGGGGAGTAATATATTTTCCCTCTAAAACTGCCTTATTTAACTCCTGTCGCTGCTGCTCTAAGGGCATAGTGCTTAACTTCATCTTAGTATCGATCGCTTTTAAACCCTCGACAAATACCTGAACTCCAGTAAAGGCTTGAGCACTAAATTGGGGTGGTAGCTTTTTATTTTGGGTCTCGTATGCCTGCCGAAAAGCTTGGTTAACTGGATTCGCTTCATCGGGACTATACGCCTGAGCAATAATTACGCCTTCGCAATCCTTTTGGCAAACTGGAAAAATATTTGAGGTATTCATGCCATTTCCACCAATGATCAAGCCTTTATAACCTAGTTCTCGCAATTGTTTAACTAAGTTTCCACCATCTGCAGCTAAACCTGAAATGATAATTAATTCTGGTTTAACATTTAGGGCATTCGTAGCTTGAGTT
>JBBQHY010000347.1:0-2476 GCA_038324415.1 Pseudanabaenales cyanobacterium
ATTAATCCCGCCTGTAAAAAATCTAGAGAATCTGCGTAAAATTATCTATGAAGAGCTACAGTTAGCTATGCTTAAACAAAAAGCTAGTAATGAAGCGATCGCTACCGCAGCCCAACGTTGGGGAAGTCTAAGCTAAATTATTAGATATTGGAAGCTTAACCAGAAGCTGAATTAATAGTGGCAAAAGGGTAAACTTAGAGTAAGGTTCAAGAGGTAGAAGTAGTGCTTAAGCAAATCCGATTATTCAAAATCAATAGAGGGCTCTATACCCATAAAGTCGTTGATCATTATGCCGCATTAGGACTACCTTTAACTACGGTTGATGGCGAAAAATTTCGTAATAAATATTTGCAACTTGCTAAACATCTGCATCCAGATCTCGCCCGTCCTGACTCTACAGAAACAGATCTAGCAGAAAAGTACCTAGCTAAGTTAGTTAATCCTGCCTATAAAGTCTTGTATAGCGATCGCGAGCGTAAAGAACATCTTGCCACCCTAAGGCTATTGGGACAGAGACTTAAGCTCAAAGGTGAAGCTCCCGTTCTTCAGTGTGAATTAGCCAAGAAATTACTGAAGTACTCCCATGAAAATACCTATGTTAAATACTTTGAGGAACTTGCTAGTCATCAATATGATTCCTTAGATTCGGTTTTAGACCGCATTGCTGATTTAAGTGAATTGAATTTGGTCTATGTTATGACCCAAGAATTAAACTTTATGGATGACTTTGTTAACTTCTCTCCTCCCGTAGTGGAATTGCCCAAGGTTTCCCCCGCCCATCGCAATCTGCAAATGGCAGAAGTCTTTATTGGTAAAAAACAATGGTCAGATGCTTTAAAAGAATTAAAAAGTGGTGAAAAGCTTGATCCTGATAATGCTTTCCTTTTTGCTCAATTAGGGTTTGTTTATATGAACCAGAACGTTAACCTGATGGCAAAAAGCAGCTTCCAAAAAGCACTTAAACTCGACCCAAAAGAACCTACTGCCTTGAAATATCTCAAGGAAATCACTGCGGCACCAATCAAAGTCCAGCCTGCTAAAAAAGGTGGTTTCTTTGGATGGGGTAAAAAATAGGCTAAATCTAGACTTGCCAATCATAAAATTAGTCTGGATATATCTGCTCTCTAAAAACGTTACTACTCCCTTCCCAGTCAAAGATTAGTCTTTTTGGAGTGTGGGGGCGCAGCCCCCACGAAGGGGCTTTGCCCCTTAACCCCATTTAAACTGTGTATATTTCTATGGTGGGAAGGGAGTAAGGTGATTCTTAATTAATGTAAACCATAGATTTATAGCGATCGCCCCAAGCTTCCTAAACTATAAAAACCTAAACTTTACATAAAAATTAAATGACTCATTCCCACAGTCACACCCATAGTCACGAACCTCCAAAGAACTTTAGCCGAGCTTTTGCGGTCAGTATTGCCCTGAATACAGGCTTTGTAGTTGTAGAGGTCAGCTATGGGATTTTGGCTAACTCAATGGCATTAATCGCTGATGCGGGGCATAACCTAAGTGATGTTCTGGGGCTGCTGTTGGCATGGGGAGCTAGTATTTTGGTGCAACGTCTACCTTCACCCCGTCGTACTTTTGGCTGGAGGCGATCGTCAATTCTGGCAGCACTTCTAAATGCTAGTTTTCTATTGATCGTATCGGGTGGCATAGCATGGGAGGCAATTCAACGTTTACGGGAGCCTACATTTGTGGCAGGGAACACAGTGATTATTGTGGCATTGGTAGGAATTGCGATTAATAGTATTTCTGCTGCTATGTTCTTTGTGGGGCGTAAAGGCGATCTAAATATTCGTGGTGCATTTCTGCACCTTGCTGCCGATGCGCTCGTCTCTTTAGGCGTTGTGCTATCTGGAATTGCGATCCTCTGGACTGGATGGCAATGGATCGATCCAGTCATGAGCCTAGTTGTGATTGGTGTAATCGTATCTGGGACATGGGAGCTTTTTCGTGAATCCAGCAACTTGATTCTTGATGCAGTGCCAGATGCAATCGATCCAATGGCGGTAAAAACATATTTTGCTGAAATTCAGGAGGTAGAAGAGGTTCACGATTTACATATCTGGGCAATAAGTACCACCGAGAACTGCCTCACAGTTCATTTAGTCACGCCTGCAGGACATCCAGGCGATCGCTTTCTTCAAGAGCTTTGTCATCAATTGCACGAGCGCTTTGACATTGACCATCCCACAATTCAAATTGAACTAGGAAATTCAAATCATTCCTGTAGTCTAGCTCCAGAGCATATTGTGTAAACATATCAATTTATGCATCTGTAGCACTAATATAGGCTAGGGTTTTTGGGAGGTGCTAGTGAGTATATTTCATAACTGGAGTTTAGACTAAAAACTGTTATTACCAGTCAAGAAAAGTGGTCAGCCATAGTAGACAGACCACTTAATGATGGAAGCTGATAATTGATAACCTATCAACTTCATCATGAACAGTTTGGAGAAAATCGAGAAAT
>JBBQHY010000348.1:0-2387 GCA_038324415.1 Pseudanabaenales cyanobacterium
GAGCTTTCTAAGAATACACAACTATTACTGAACTTGTCAATTGGAAATTAATTTTTAAGCCAGATCTCTTGCGTATTTAACAGGAAAATTTTAACCTTAAATAATTTACAGATAATCGCACTGCTAAAGACATAATGCTTCTAAGGATAAAACGTAAGCTGGGGAATACCTACAGATTCATCCCATCCCATCATAATGTTCATACATTGCACAGCCTGAGATGCCTGCCCTTTCATCAGATTATCGATCGCTGACACCACAATAATCCTGCCCGTGCGTTGATCAACTTCTAAACCGATGTAGCAAAGATTTGTACCCAAAGCCCACTTAGTCTGAGGATAGACTCCACTTGGTAACACCTTGACCCACTTAGAAGATCGATAGACAGACTTATAAATAGTGAGTAAATCATCCTTAGTAAACCCTGGATCGCGTAAACGGGCATAAACCGTAGATAAAATCCCCCGCACCATGGGAATTAGATGGGGAGTAAACTGAACTAAAACCTCATGCCCTGATAGATCACTGGCAATTTGTTCTATTTCTGGCGTGTGGCGATGGGAAGCGATCGCATAGGCACCCAAAGAATTACTAGCTTCAGCTAACAGCAAGTTGGTCTTCGCCTGTCTGCCACCGCCCGAGGTTCCAGATTTAGCATCAATAATAATGGTAGTGTGATCAACTAAGCCCTGTTTTAGCAATGGCAAAAGTGCTAACAAACTCGCCGTCGGATAACAACCTGGACAGGCAACTAAATCAGCTTCAGCAATGCGATCGGCATACAATTCAGGCAATCCATAGACTGCGCTCTTAGCTATATCTTGATCTAAGCGTCTACCTCCTTGATACCATGCCTCATATACACTCAAATCTTTAAATCGATAGTCTGCCGATAAGTCTAAAACTTTACATCCTTGTGCCAAGAGTTCAGGCGCCAATTTAGAAGCTAAACCATTGGGTAAAGAGAGAAACACGACCTTGGCTCTAGCCGCAATTTCCGCAGGACTGCAATCCTCGATCTCCATGTTAAAGCAATGTCCTAAATGAGGATATAACTCACCAAAGGTTTGTCCCTTACTGCCACTACCACCTAAGTAAGTAATTTCTACTAAAGGATGCTCTAGAAGCAGTCTAACTAACTGCACCCCGCCATAACCAGATGCTCCAATAATTCCTACAGGTAAGCGATCAACCGATCCCATGACTATTTCTCCTTATATCTTTAAGTGTATTTACAAGTATTTAAGTCAACTAAAGTGAATAGCTAAACATGAATATGCAAATCCCTAAGTAGCTTGGACAACATCTTAAACGCAATGGTAACTATCAACAAGCCAGAAACTCTTAAACTTAGTATCCACAACAGCTAAAATAAAAGCGCAAAAACTTCGGACAAAATTCACTACTAACTAAAATGGGCGACTTATTCAAAGCAGGTGGACCAGTAATGTTGCCTTTAATGGCATTATCAGTAATGGCTGTAACTGTAATTGCCGAACGTTCTTGGTTTTGGGTAACCGTACTGCTCAATGAAAAACAAACTGCTAGCCAGATCCTAATCGCAGCCCATCAAGACTTTACCAGCGCTGCCCAAATTGCCAAATTAGCTGAACATACTCCCATCGGTCGATTTTTATCGGCACCCCTAGCCCTAATCAAACCTGAGAGTAAACCTGATCCTGAGTTGTTTCGTCTCGCTTTAGAAAGTAATGCCGATAACGAACTAGCAAATATGATGCGGGGTGACAAAATTTTAGAAGGAGTGATTTCCCTAGCTCCACTATTAGGTCTTTTAGGTACAGTAATTGGCTTAATTTTGTCCTTCAGCACCTTAAAAATTGGAGACATCGCCAATAATGCCCGCTCTACCAATATTACCCAAGGGATTGGTGAAGCCTTAATTTCCACGGCAACAGGTTTAGTAGTATCGATCTCAGCTTTAGCTTTTTATCGATTATTTTTGGCTCTCCATGCGGAACAAATTAAGCTATTTCGTAGAGCTGGCAATGATTTAGAGCTAATCTATCGCCAACGCTGGCAAGAGCCAGATGCAAATTTTTAATTTTGACGATTGTTATCTAGAAGAAATTCAGAAAAATAGAACTATTAACTTTTCCCTAAATTTCCCATAATCTCATCGTGATTTAATCCTTGTTCCAACAGGCTATTAACAATGGTTAAGCGATCGCCAAGTCCTAGCACAAAATGATTTAAGTCTGCACCCATAGACTCACAGGAAGTCTGCACTGCAATTAAGTCTCTACCAGTTAAACGGGAAAAGAAAGAAGTAAGAATGCCTGATTCCAGATAGCAACTAGGACGGGATTGACCAGAAAATTGCTGACTGTAGGCAGATTGCGATGTCTTAATTACAATAAATCCCTGAG
>JBBQHY010000349.1:0-2357 GCA_038324415.1 Pseudanabaenales cyanobacterium
TATTAGCCAAATTGTTATACCCACGGCGATCGCTCTGGGAAATTTTGATGGTTTGCATCGGGGGCATCAACACGTGATTGCCCCAGTTTTAGCTAAGGTATCCAGTTTGGTACCAACTGTTGTTACCTTTGAGCCGCATCCTCAGGAATTTTTTGGGAAAGCTCCACGGCTTCTGCTCACTCCTTTGCCTGAAAAAGCCGCTTATCTCAAGCAAATGGGGATTATGCAGTTGGTGCTGTTGCCATTTACTGCCGATCTTGCCCAACTCAGTCCCATGGATTTTATGCAGCAGATTTTAATTGATCGGCTCCAAGCGCAGGAAGTAAGTGTGGGATTTAACTTTAGGTTTGGCTATCAGCGTAGTGGTTCGGTTGCAGATTTAGCTGAAGTTTGGGGCGATCGCCTAGATATTATTTCTGAACAAGCGATGTTTGATGGGGTTCGGATCAGTAGTTCTGAAGTTCGAGCGGCTCTGTTAGCTGGGGATGTAAGCCGAGCTAGCTATTTATTAGGACGTAATTATGCCCTGAGTGGAACTGTAATTGCTGGACAAAAAATCGGCAGAACTATTGACTTCCCGACTGCTAATATCCAAACTCATCCTCGCAAATTTCTACCCAGAGATGGAGTCTATGCTGTAAAAGTATCTAGTCCATTAATTACCGAAAATGAGAACCTTGTTAATGGCGTGATGAATATTGGGATTCGCCCCACGATCGCTAATTATGAAAACCAAATTAACAGAGCGATCGAGGTGCACATTCTCAATTGGCATGGAGACTTGTACGGCAGTGAAATTACTGTGGAGATTATCAAATTTCTACGGGCAGAGCAAAAGTTTAAGAGTCTTGATCACCTAAAAGCCCAAATTAAAGCTGACTGTGAGCTAGCTCTAATCGGTATAAAGCGGTGAAGCCCATATTATTTCCAAGAGCTAGTATTATATATGACAGATTCAAGCTGATATACCTAAGGGTTAGTTGAGATATGGAACTGATGGTTCGACAACTGCTAAAAATATGGGGAGATTTAGGTATTGCTCCTGGATGGCGTTATGAAAATATTGAAAGATTTGGACTGAATTTAGCTAACGATCGCGTATTAACCGCATATTTACCTAATGGATGTATAGTTTCTTGTGATTTACAAGACCATGTGCAAAGACATATTTACTTTTGGGGAGTTTATGAACCCATAGAATCATATTTATTTACTATGATTCTTAAAGATGGGATGACAGTAATTGATGCTGGAGCTAACATTGGACAATACTCGATCCTAGCTTCAACAATAGTTGGGGATAAAGGTTCGGTTCATAGTTTTGAGCCAGTTCCTTCTACCTTTGATCAACTCCAGACAAATGTCTTAAATAATAAACTGACCAACATTAATCTCAATCAATCTGCTTTGTATAAAGAGAATGGCACGATAACACTCAGTCTCTCTGAAGAAATGAGCCGAAATATTGGTTCTTATAGTGTGGGAGCTAATAATCCTAAAACTGCGGTTAAATCATCGACCATGTGCTTGGATGATTACATAAGTAAGCAAAATATTTCAAAAGTTAATTTGATCAAAATGGATATTGAGGGTTCAGAAGCTTCGGCATTATTAGGGATGACCCAAACCCTAAAAAGAGATCACCCGATGCTATTGATAGAAATAAATCGTTTAGCTCTTATAAAAATGAATTCTAGTCCAGAGATTCTATGGTCTCTGTTAATAGATGACCTTTGCTATGATGCCTACCTTATTACAGTAAATTCACTCCAAAAAGTTAAAAGTTTCTCTGAGATCGAACAAAGTAACTTGCTATTAATTTATAAAAGCTATGAAAATGATGTGATTACTGAATGGAATTATAAAAATGTTCTGCATTGGGCTAAATATGGCAAAAAGTAGTGGTTTAGCTGGTATTTGATTAGTTGAAATTGGAGATATACAGGAATTTTAGAAATATTTTTAGAAGGAATTAGAAATTAAAAGCTTACAGCCTCTTAATATACCCCGATCGCAATTATATATAAGCCTAAAACTTGAGTATGTGCTCCACGGGCTTGGGTAACTCCAATAGTGCGATCGGCTTCAGCAAACTTGAGAAGAGGATTTTCGAGGCGATCGCCTTAACCTTGTGTAAAAATTTTGTAAAAACTTGTGTTAACTAACTGTTATTGGAACAGCTAAACCACATTTGTGACGTGATTATAAGTTATATTAATCAATCCATTAAAAACTTTAGACCTGTTGATAAAATTAAATTTAAAGCAGAAACAATAGCTGCGGCAACAAAAAATCTTCCCGACCACAAAAGTCGTTCCGCTTTCCAAATTCTTAAATTATTTAGGCTCCTAATATCT
>JBBQHY010000350.1:0-2312 GCA_038324415.1 Pseudanabaenales cyanobacterium
ATGACCAAACATCAGGTTATACAAAGTTGGGATTTTCAGGGAGCCAAAGCGATCTCGAAGAATATTTTCAAGGCTGAGGGTTTGATAAAAACTAGATTGATATTCCTTAGGTACACAATCCACAAAATGCCCGAGGGCAATACCAGCAGCTTGGTCAAACTTACCTGCTAACCATAGTTGGGTCAGCATTCGATCAATACGATATGGTTCTTCACCAATATCTTCTAAAAATAAGATTTTGCCCCTAGTATCTGGTTCGTAGGGAGTGCCCAGTAAGTTTGTAACTAGGGTAAGATTGCCACCAATTAGTGGTCCCGTGGCTTTGCCTTCTCGAATTGTGATTAGGCGATTATTGCGATTATTATTTGGTGGTTTTGCCACTTGCCCAATGGATTTTGGACTCATAATTGTATTTTTAAAGCTGGCGATCGCATATTGATTCACCCCAGTTAAACCCGAAGACCCATGAAAAGTAATTAGCCCCGTCTGCCGATGAATTCCTAACAATAAAGCAGTAATATCACTGTGTCCAATGATGACCTTGGGATTTTTACGAATTGCAGCATAATCCAAAAACGGTAAAATCCGACTGCAACCATATCCCCCCGAAAAGGTCATAATCCCCTTAATGTCTGGGCGACGAAACATGGTGTTAACATCCTCTGCCCGTTGAGCATCCGTGCCTGCAAGATAGCCATTCTGAGCATTGATGTTTTTGCCTAATTCCACTTCAAACCCATACTGTTCCATTGTTTCTTTGGCAATTAGAATCTCTTCGGGTTCATAGGCATTACTAGCGGGTGCCACCATCCCCACTTTGTCACCTTGTTTGAGCATGGGCGGCTTTGTGATCTTGGAAGTCGTAATTCCATTACCAAATAGCCCCAACATACTACCTAGGATTGTTCTTCTAGTTGTCATAGCATTTTAGAAGCGATCGCAGTTTCAATAAATTTTTGCCAGATCGGATTAGGTTGCCAAACTGTAAGCATTGAGTCATTTGCCACTGACATGGGAATTCCCAAAATCAAGTGACGGTAGAGATAAACGAATGCTGAAACTCTCATATTCATAGCACAGTGGACAAAAATAGGTCGGTCTTTATGGGCTTCCATGACATCACAAAACTAAATAAAGTCGGCAATGGTGGGATTATCCCAAGCCACAGGAATACTAATGTAATTCATTCCTAATTTCGTAGCGATCGCCTCTTTATTTGGTAGAGCGTTAGAAGCATTTGGCGGGGCTAGATTTAGAACTGTTCGATAACCTGCTTGAGAAATTAATTTAAGCTGTTCGGAAGTTGGCTGTCCACTTGTGGCTAATTTGGTTGAAATATATCGATAGTTAAGAATATCTGTTATGTCATTTTTAGAGCGCAATTTAGATGAGAATATCTGCCATGCTGATCGCCCGTATAGTTTCCCGTTCTTAAAAACATTTTGAATCTTCATACTTCAACTAAAAAGATGGAGGTAACCAAAAAGATAGATGACAATTATTTATTTTACCCCAACTAATTCTCAGGTCGCCAGTATTTAAGCGGGAAAGAGAAAACTTGGATCGAGGTACAGAAAAATTGATTTTGATTTGAGTTTAATTTAATTTAGTGACTGAGTTTACAATTTTGGGATTATAGGGAAGTATTAAGATGCAAGCTAATGTATAACATTTACTTGTTCAGTCGCAATGTCCAAGGCGATCCTCAAAAGCGATCGGTTTGGACTTCCTTATTACTAAATTAAGCAATTAAAGGATGAAAGCCATGCTTGATTGAAACTGCCCCAATCTTATCCATATTTTCGATGGTGATTTGGTTGCGCCCCCACGAGAAGTTAGTATGCCAGCCTTCAAATTCTAAGAGCATGGACTCCGCAAAGCAGGCAAATAATTGACGAGCAGGCGAACTCATACTAACAATGTTCATAATTTTCCAGTCAATATCAATCGAGTGTTCAACAATTCCGCCATTGATAATATGAATGTCAGGATCTTGAATTGAAGTGCCCATATTTTTGGGATAACCACCATCGATCAAAATACAAGGACGTTTGAGACTTGATACATCGATCTCCATGCCCTTTGCCATACTTGCAACCCACACGACAACATCAGCAATGGGTAAAGCCTCTTCGATCGCCATCACTTTACCTCGACCCAACTGAGACTGCAAAATATGTAAACGCTCTTGATTGCGGGCAACTAGAACTAATTCCTTGACGTCGGTACGGGCATCTAGCCATCTACACACGGCACTCCCAATATCTCCTGTAGCCCCACATACAGCCACCGTCGACTTAGATAAATCAATG
>JBBQHY010000351.1:0-2173 GCA_038324415.1 Pseudanabaenales cyanobacterium
TATAATTTAATCAACCAAAAATAGCTAGTCGATAAGTTTCTAGGTTACTTTAAGTGCAATGATTTCCATAGGTTTATACTAGATATTGCCCAGAGAAATATAGCCCAAAAGTAAAAATGATTGAGATCGGTGATAAATGACGGAATTGATTCGATTAGACGGAGTATCTCTGTGGCGGCGCACTCAGGAAGAATTTTCCTACGATCTCAAAAAAACTATTCTGACTATTTTAGAAGGTAAGTATCGTCAACCAGCTAAAAAATTAGTACTGGATCATATCGATCTAGAAGTAAAGGTTGGGGACAAACTCGGAATTATTGGAGCTAATGGCTCAGGTAAATCAACATTATTAAAAGTGATTTCAGGCATTTTAGAACCGACAACAGGTAGTGTGCGGGTGCGGGGGCAAATTGCACCATTAATTGAGCTTGGTGCAGGATTCGATCCAGATATTTCGGTTACAGATAATATTATTCTCTATGGAATTATGCTGGGCTTTGGGCGCAAAGAGATGAAGTCAAAAATATCTTCAATCTTAGATTTTGCGGAACTTCACGACTATGCCCTAGTTCCAGTTAAAGCCCTATCTTCAGGCATGGTAGCTAGACTAGGATTTGCGATCGCCACCGATGTCCAACCAGAAATCCTAATTTTAGATGAAGTTCTATCCGTAGGTGATGAAAGTTTTAGACAAAAGTGTAAACGGCGCATGGATGTCCTTTGGGATCGTGAAGCTACAGTCTTAGTAGTCTCCCACGATCTAGAGTTTACGAAGCAAGCTTGCAATCGGGCAATCTGGATCGAACACGGTAGAATTAAGTTTGCAGGGACGACAACAGAGGCGGTTGATTATTATCTTAAAACCGTTAACGCATCCTACTCCCTTCCCAGTTAAAGTTTATTGTTGTTAGGGGATGTGGGGCTGAGCCGACAGGTAAGATGAAGCTTTGCCCCTTGACCCATAAATTATGCATATTTTCTTAGTCGGAATGGAGTAATAAGAAGGGAGCCAAAGCTAGGGAAATTATGGTGCTTTGGTGGGTTATCATGCAACTTGTTTAGAAGTACTTATTTAAGAGTAAAAGAAGAGTAAAAGCATTCTATGAAACCAATTACCCTCCTCGGTTCTACTGGCTCCATTGGTACCCAAACCCTTGATATTGTGAATCAGTATCCAGATCGATTTCGGGTTGTAGGGATGACAGCAGGAGGGAATATTGAGTTATTTGCCCAGCAGATTTTGCAGTTTAAGCCTGAAATTGTAGCGATCGCCAATCCCAATAAATACTTAGAACTTAAAGCAGCAATTAGTAGCCTTGATCCTCAGCCAATTATTCTTGCAGGCAGTGAGGGTGTGGAAAAAGTTGCAAGCTATGGTGATGCTCAAACCGTAGTTACGGGGATTGTGGGTTGTGCTGGCTTATTACCAACGATCTCCGCCATTAAAGCTAAAAAGGATATTGCCCTGGCTAACAAAGAAACTCTGATTGCCGCAGGATGTGTGGTTATGCCTCTAGTGCAAGAGTATGGCGTGAAAATTTTACCAGCCGATTCCGAGCATTCAGCAATTTTTCAATGTTTGCAAGGCGTGCCTGAAGGTGGTTTACGGCGAATTATTCTTACTGCTTCGGGAGGTTCATTTCGAGATCTCTCAATTGAGAAACTAGCATCTGTGACCATTGCCGATGCGCTCAAACATCCCAACTGGTCAATGGGAAGAAAAATAACGATTGATTCTGCTACTTTGATGAATAAGGGCTTGGAAGTAATTGAGGCTCATTATTTATTCGGAGTTGATTACGACCACATTGAAATTGTGATTCATCCCCAAAGTATTATTCATTCCTTAATTGAACTGGAAGACACTTCGGTTTTGGCACAATTAGGACTGCCAGATATGCGATTGCCCCTGCTCTATGCCCTTTCCTATCCCGATCGCCTCTCTACAGATTGGACAAGATTAGATTTAGTAAAATCTGGGGATCTAACTTTCCGATCGCCCGATCATCTCAAATATCCCTGTATGCAACTGGCTTACTCGGCGGGAAGAACTGGTGGCTCTATGCCTGCGGTTTTGAATGCTGCCAATGAACAGGCTGTGGATTTATTCTTAAATGAGAAAATTTCATTTTTACAGATTCCAGAATTAATTGAAAAAACCTGCGATCGCCAT
>JBBQHY010000352.1:0-2165 GCA_038324415.1 Pseudanabaenales cyanobacterium
AACAACTGACGGCGTAATGGATTGGGACTAGGAATATACATGAACAATAAAAACTATTAAATTTCTAAGATAGATATTTAGAGCGACCGCAGGTTCAGGCTAAATTCAGGCAAAATGTCTTCACCCATAAAAAAATCGGGATTTGGCAAAACCTCCACCTGTTGATTTTGGCGATAAATTTCGACTAGATTACGCTTGCGATTAATTAACCAGCCAAGTTTTACCCCATTTTCTTGATACTCCTGCATTTTGGCTTGAGTGTCAGACAGAGTATCGGTAGGAGACATTAGTTCTAGAACAAAATCTGGAGCGATTGGTGGAAATTTTTCCTGTTCAGAGCATGTCAACTCATTCCATCGGTCTAAGCGAACCCATGAGACATCAGGAGAACGATTTGCTTGATTTGGAAGTTTAAAGCAAGTAGAAGAATCAAATACTTTTCCGAGTTTTAAGCGATCGTTCCAAATCCAAAACTGAGCGTTCAATCCAGCATTATAAATTCCTGTTTCACCACCTGTGGGAGCCAAAATAATTACTTCTCCTTTGGCGTTACGCTCAAACTTAACATCAGGATTTGCAAGACAAAGTTCGTAAAACTGTTCATCTGCCAGATTTATAATAGATTTTAGATTTAAGGTTATAGTATTCATACCAATTAGATTTCCTTAAATTTGGTTTGCCAAGAATCATATCATTTCCAGCTACTGTCAATCTTTATTACCAATCTTTACTTTACTCTGACTAATCTAATCTCTGTCCGTTGATTTCGGGCATCGCTGGGTGAAATATTGGGGAGTACCTGACTAAAACCCTTTCCTTCCGCCCCGATATTATTCGTTACACCCCGAGAACGAAGATAATTCACTACCACCTGCGCCCTTTGCTGACTGAGGGTCTGATTGGTTTCGGCATCTCCAGTTTGCGAAGTATGTCCAATTACCCGCACAGCGATCGTTTGCGTACTAAATTCACCAATTTCTTTGGCTAATTGATTCAAAATTTGCAGGCTTTGAGAAGCTAATTTTGATGAACCACTAGGGAACTTGACCTCACCGCGCACTTGTAAATTACCGATACTCTGGGCATTACGAATTTGACTGGCATTAAGTTCGGTTTTTGTTGCGGTAACTTTGCGATTGCCAGCAAGTCGATCTGCTAAGTCTGGATCATTTGCGCGCACTAAATCAATTAATACTTGGGTATTTTCGGCTGCTTTGGCTAAAAATTGAGTAGTATAAAGTCCCTTGAGATCGGTGGGAATTTGATCTAACTGCCCTGCTAGGGATAAGACGGCGGCAGTAGCTCCAATCCGTTTTGATAAAGTCTCATCACTCATCCAGCGTTTGGCTTCGATCGCTGTAAAAAAGTCGATGCCATTGATTACGGCGGCAGCATCATTCGGTTGAAGATTCCCATCTTGGGCAATTTGTTTTTGCAGTTGAGAAGTATCTCTACGATTCACATCTATGCGGCGATAATAGGTTTCAAGCAGTTTAGTTAATAGTTCAGGTTGAGATTGTATTAGGCGATCGCTTGCGACTAAAACATCAACAATTGTAGTAGGTGCATCTTTACTTGAAAGTACCACTGTGTAACCTTTTTGCCGTGCTTGAGTTACAAATGGTTCCCAAATTACGGCGATTGCTACATTTTGAGTCGGGTCTTGCAACAACTTCCAAGCCTCAGAGGCATCCGCAACTTTCTTCACCTCAAAATCCGTCAGATTAAAAGCCTCAAACTTTGTATCCAACACAAATGCTAAATATTCGCTAGGCGTATCTCCTGCAAAGGTAATTTTCCCCTTCTGCTTAAGATTCTGTTGCACCAATTGATCGAGATCGATTAAAGATTTTAACTTAGGATATTTAGGTGTATTCAAAACTACGGCATCGGCTCCAACTGAGCGATCGATTAACGCTACAATCTTGCCCCTAGGCTTTTGTTTAATAAACTGGTCCAATGTTGTTACCAACAAGTCTGCTTGCCCCTCAGTTAATAGCTTTGCCCGCTTGGCTTGATCAAATTCATCCCCATAGCTTAACTTTATGCCCAACCCTTGAAGGGATTCTAAAAATGCACTATTACGAAAGGTACTATAGCCACTAAAGGTATCACCCAGGAGCTTAACTTCGCCCTGATTCTTTCCTATTTCTAAAGGGTTGTTC
>JBBQHY010000353.1:0-2155 GCA_038324415.1 Pseudanabaenales cyanobacterium
TGGACATACTCGCTCATTCTCAAATACTAATTCAAAGCCGCCCCAAGGGGCGGGGAATTTACCCAACGAGATTAAATAATCTAGAATCAAGCTAAAAAACTATATTTTCTAAAATTATGAGCTTATTAATCCGAGGTAGTCAAATTTTATTGCCTGATGGTGAATTTTTACTAGGGGATGTACTGATCGAAAATGGCAAAATCAGGGAAATTAGTAACAAAATTATTAATGATCAAGCTGAAGTAATTGATGCTGAAGGCTTAACCTTATTACCAGGTGTAATCGATCCACAGGTGCATTTCCGTGAGCCTGGGCTAGAGCATAAGGAAGATTTATTTACTGCTAGTTGTGCGTGTGCAAGGGGAGGAGTCACTAGCTTTTTGGAAATGCCAAATACTAAGCCTTTGACCACCGATCAAATAGCCTTAGACGATAAGTTGCAACGGGCAGCACAGAAGAGTGTAGTTAATTATGGATTCTTTATAGGTGCCAATGGCAGAAATATCGACCAATTAAACTCTGCCCATCCTACCTGTGGCATTAAAGTTTTTATGGGTTCAATGAAAGGAGATCTATTAATCAATCAATCTGAGGTACTCGAACAAATTTTTGCCAATGGCGATCGCTTAATTGCCGTCCATGCCGAAGATCAAGAACGAATAGCAGCTAGACGCAAGTTATTTCAAGTAGATCAACTCATAAATCCTGATGTATCTCTTCATTCCCAAATTCAAGATAATGAAGTTGCGCTGTTAGCCACTCAAAAAGCAGTGCAGCTTTCCCGCAAATATCATCGCCGTCTACATATTCTCCATCTCTCTACCGCCGAAGAGGTTGCCTATCTGCGCCAGTATAAAACCCCGCTAATTACTGCCGAAGTTACGCCCCAGCATTTAGTCATGAGTACCAACGACTACGATCATATCGGTACCCTAGCTCAAATGAATCCGCCTTTGCGATCGCTTGCCGATAATAAAGCCTTATGGCAAGGTTTACAGGATGGCATCTTAGATTTTATTGCTACAGATCATGCACCCCATACCCTCTTGGAAAAAGGAGTTGCCCCACTGATTGATATTAAAGAAGAAACTAATGCCCCTTCAGCTTTTTTAGAGCCAGCCCATATTCCTTCAGGTATGCCCGGCGTTGAGACATCTTTAGCGATCATGCTGACCCAAGCTGTTCAGGGACGATGTACTGTAGCTCAAGTCAGTAAATGGATGAGTACAAATGTGGCTGAGACTTACAAAATTTCTAATAAGGGACAAATTGCGATCGGCTACGATGCTGACTTGGTTCTGGTAGATTTACAAACCTATAAACCTGTGCTTAGGGCAGAGCTTTTAACTAAATGCGGTTGGAGTCCCTTTGAAGGCTGGAATTTAACAGGTTGGGCGAAATATACTTTCGTGCATGGGGCGATCGCCTTTGCCAACGGGCAAGTTAATCCTGAAGTTCGAGGACAAAGACTATATTTTGCAAACTAAGCTTTGGGTAAAGAAAATTTTTGGTTTGCAACCATGTTTCCTTCTGATATGATGGATTGCTCAGATAAGTTACTTCTAGTGATTTTTCTGCTGGAGAGGTGGCCGAGTGGTTGAAGGCGCAGCATTGGAAATGCTGTTTAGGGGTGACTTTAACGAGGGTTCGAATCCCTCCCTCTCCGTATTTATAACTATCTAAATTAAGCGAAGCCTTTCTAGCTTATAGGAAAACTTGTACTGCTAACTAATACTGCGTTGCTTTGAAATTGCCTTTTGGAATTGTCTAAAGATATAACATCTATATGCAGAGAGATTCGGATTACAAGAACTAACATTAATTTTATTTGTCAAGGTTAACAATTTGTAATATAAAGCTCTGTAACCCTTAATCTATCTTTGTTTGAATAATTGTTAAGGAGTTCTAAGTAAGCTCCTAGGCAGTATCTATAATCATATTTAATCAATTAGATTCTGTGGCTGCTTATAACTAGCTCTTATAACATTCAATATTCAGCTCTATAGGAAAAGCGCAAAATCTAAATTATTCAACTTGTCTTCCCATTCTTGAGAGAGAAAAAATAAATGACAATCACTCCTCAAAAACCTGAAGCAAAGGTAAAAGTTACGGTTGATCGTGACGTAGTGCCTACCTCCTTTGAAAAGTGGGGACA
>JBBQHY010000354.1:0-2111 GCA_038324415.1 Pseudanabaenales cyanobacterium
ATCTAAATAGGAAACCAAAAATAATGACATCAACCAAAATCTTAAAAGATGCAATTCCATTCAACTACTTTGCCTCTAAAAGCTATATTCAATCAAAACCTTCAACTGGGTTACTTTCTACTCCTCAGGGCAAACGCTTAATCGCCGTGCCAGCATTGCTAATTAACAGTATCCAGACAACATTGTTATCTGAAGCTGGAGAAGCTGCATCTATGGCTTTTTACACATTTGGCTTTGGGTGGGGAAGGTCTTTTTATGAAAGAACTCGTCAAGAAATTGAAGCCTATTATGAAACCCCGATCGCCAATATGAATGCCCCTGAATATTTTGCTACCCTCCAGCAACTTTGGGGAGTCCATGGCTTGGGTAAAATTACAATTGATTTTGCCCATTCTAAATCAGGGCTACTTTTAGTCACAATTAAAAACTCAGGTATATCCATGCCCACAATTAATTCTGGCTCAAAATCCTTTAGTCTAGAAGCTGGTTTATTAGGAGGATGGTTCTCTACCCAAACCCATCAAGACTTAGGTGCTAGTGCTAGTGATTGGAACGAACTAACCCTTTGTACAGAATATCTAATCGGGGCGAAATCTCAGATTGAAGTAATTGAAGAACAATATATCTCTAAAGGTATGCGAACCGCTGAAATTCTCCCGAATTTCATGAGTTAGACTCAACCCCATTCACTTTGGAAAACTAGATTATGACTGCTCATATCCTTATGGTTGATGATGACTCATTTAACCTTGAATTACTCTCCCTAGTCTTAACTGGACAGGGCTATAGGGTGACTGCCCTCAATAGTGGTAGAGTTGCTCTGGAAAAAGTTAAAAACGATCCTCCAGATTTAATCTTATTAGATGTCGAGATGCCAGAGATGAGTGGGTATGAGGTTTGTACCCAACTTAAAGATCGTGAAGATACAACACATATTCCTGTACTTTTTATCAGTGGCTTAGAGGGAGTGCTAGACAAGCTTGAGGCATTCTCAATTGGTGGCGCAGACTATATCTCTAAGCCCTTTAACATGGTAGAAGTTTTAGCTAGGGTTAAATATCACCTGCATTCAAGGTATATCCAACACCAACTTCAAACAAAAGCGAAGTACCTTGAAACTGAAAATGCCTATTTACAGAACAGCGTTTGCGATCGCCTCGGATTCGATCACGAACTTTATAAAGACCTAAAAATTGCGGCAGAAACTAACAAGATTCAAAATCAATTGCAACTCTACTATCAGCCCATAATAGATTTTGATTCAGGTGAGATTATAAGCTTTGAGGCATTGCTACGATGGTTCCATCCTCAGCATGGCATGATCTCTCCTGCGGACTTTATTCCCCTTGCTGAAAGTACGGGATTAATTAATCCCATTGGGCTTTGGATCATTGAAGAGGCGATCGCTCAACTCAGTAGTTGGAGTCAGCTATTTCCCAAGTATCAGAATTTATCAATTACTGTCAATGTTTCTGGATGTCAGCTATTGGATAATTCCTTATTTAATCACACCAGAAATGCCTTGCAAGCTAATAATGTTAACCCCAATAAATTAAAACTAGAAATTACGGAAAGCGTTCTAATGAAAGATGCTGATGCTACCGTAAAAATTCTAGACCGATTTAAACAATTTGGGGTGCAGTTGTATATTGATGACTTTGGAACTGGATACTCTACTCTAAATCGATTACATGATTTCCCTGTGGATGTCTTAAAAATAGATCGAGCCTTTGTCCACCATGGAAAATGGATTATGGTTCAAGCGATCGCTAATCTAGCTAAAACCCTAGGTAAAGATATAATTGTGGAAGGAGTTGAGACCATAGAACAGCTTACCACCTTAAAAAATCTTGGTTGTACGAAGGGGCAGGGCTATTACTTTTCAAAACCTGTAGATGTCATCAAAGCCACGGAAATTTTCAGAGATCATCTTAGAAATAATAGTTTATCCCTCGTAGCAGTAAATTGATACTGGAGTTTAGACTAATAAGTACCTCTAGCAGGAAATCTCCCGCTAGTTAAAACTGACAGGATAAGTTCGTAAATCCGAAAAATCATCTATGAGGCGATGTCTTCAGGCACTTTCTTTATCTTAGAAAACCCTTTTTTGA
>JBBQHY010000355.1:0-2060 GCA_038324415.1 Pseudanabaenales cyanobacterium
GGATTAGTTATGCGATTTGCTATAAGAGTAGAACTATCACCTCCGTGGAGCTTAATTCGCCCATTTATCGCATTTTCATCTTTTAACCTGAACCCACCACTCCCAGCCGCAGGATCGCATTCATCATTACCGTCCCATGTAAACTCAAACCGTTCATCGTCTTTATCTTTAACTATTTCGCCGTCAATTTATCCTGATACTAAGCCAAATTGAAATTCACCTGAGTTTTGAGGGTCGATCTGGATATATGCTTCAACTTCCATATCCATATATTCAATATCCCATTGCTCCATTTCTGTAATCCGCCATTTATCAGCATATTTCATTGTTTTATACACTCCAAGTAGATGTAGAGGAATGATTTTACCTAAAATTTATCTTGCCTACTCCCTTCCCCCTGTAGAAATACACATAACTGAAACGGGGGGCAAAGAAAGGGCATAGCATCCACATTCCGAAAAGACTATTTTTTGAATGGGAAGGGGGTATCAAAGTAGAATAATTAAATCAAAATATTAAGGATCGAAGAGGTAGGTTTAATTTTATATAAACCCAAAAGTTAAACTTACCCTCTAAAGAACTCTATTTGTTTTTATTTAGGAAATTATTTATCTAATTACATAAAAATCCAAAATCTGCATCTGGAGTTTCACAAACTGCATCAATAAATACCTTGATTGAGTTGGAATTCACAAGCTTCATTGGTCTTTTTGCGGAAACTTCATCAATTTTTTCTACAAGTAAACGTCCATATGCTTTAGCTTTGACGATCATTTCTTCAATATATTTACCAATTTCCGAATCAGGAATTTTTGCTATATCTTCGCTGGAATCTACATAAGCCATAACAACCATGGTTCTAATTGATCTAACAACTCCTTTTCTAAAGTTTTCGTTTTTATAATCTAATTCTCCCAAGATCAGCTGATCGATTATAGCGGTTGCAATTTTGTCTGTTATTATCTGGCTTTTATTCATGACTTGAGTGACTTTTGTACTTTTTTTGATTGACTTTGAGTTTTATATCATGGCTTACTTTCTGTAATGTGTCCAGAAAAGGTAATGTCGAAAGATTAATTAAAGCTGTATTTTAACTATGAATGCTCAGACAAAGACATTTTCTCTAGTGTGGCTGTAGTAAACTAGCCAATATCAATCCTCTACAGAAGAGTTTAAATCTGCAACTATGGACTTTGCTTATCAATACGCGTGGCTAGTACCTGTACTGCCTCTAACTGCAGCCTTTGTGATTGGTACTGGACTAATCACCTTTAACAAGGCAACAAATAAACTTCGTAAACCCACGTCAATTCTCAGTGTGTCGGCGATCGGTGCGGCGATGGTAATTGCCTTTGGCATCCTCTGGAGTCAAATCCAAGGGCACGAGCCTTATATGTGGAAGTTTGAATGGGCAAGTGCTGGTGATTTTCATCTGAGTATGGGCATAGTCATTGATCAGTTAACGGCTCTAATGTTGGTAATTGTGACTACAGTCTCGTTCTTGGTGCAAATTTACACCGATGGCTACATGGCGCACGATCCAAGCTATCCCAGATTTTATGCCTATTTGAGCTTATTTAGTTTCTCGATGTTGGGGCTGGTAATAAGTCCAAATATTGTCCAGATTTATATTTTCTGGGAATTGGTAGGGATGTGTTCTTACTTGCTAATTGGCTTTTGGTACGATCGTAAAGGAGCGGCAGATGCTTGTCAAAAGGCATTTGTCGTGAACCGAGTTGGGGACTTTGGCTTATTGTTAGGAATTCTTGGCTTATATTGGGCAACAGGCTCCTTTGAGTTTGAAGAAATCGGTAGCCAATTAAATTCCCTAGTCGAGACTGGAGCTATTAGTAGTTTCTTGGCGGGCTTCTTAGCAATTTTGGTATTTATGGGCCCTGCGGCAAAATCTGCCCAGTTTCCTCTACACGTGTGGTTGCCCGACGCTATGGAAGGACCTACACCTATTTCCGCTCTGATTCATGCGGCAACTATGGTGGCGGCAGGGGTGTTTTTAGTGGCACGGATGTTCCCTGTATTTGAGAATTTACCTTTTGTTATGA
>JBBQHY010000356.1:0-1999 GCA_038324415.1 Pseudanabaenales cyanobacterium
CACAACAGGTCATCGAAAAGTATGGGGCTGATGTGATGCGAATGTTCGTTCTATTTAAGGCTCCTCCAGAAAAGGATTTAGAATGGGATGAGGCGGATGTCGAAGGACAATGGCGGTTCTTAAATCGAATTTGGCGATTGGTGACAGAATTTGTGGAAGAGGAAAAGATAAGAAAAGAAAGTAGTAGGATAAAAAGATTTAATGACCTTATCAATAGTCCTAACACACTTCCTCCAGGTATTCTTGGGCTTCAACAAAATCCTTCTCCTAAAGTTGACGAGACAAATACTCTTCCTAAATTTGATAAGAATTTAAAAAGAGTAATTCATACAGCAATTAAAGAGATTAGCGAAGACTTATCAGGAGATTACCAACTAAATACAGCAATCTCAGAACTAATGAAACTTAGTAATGCTCTTCAAGATAATTTCGATAAATCATCCGCAACTTTCAAAGAGGGAATTGAAACACTACTAATTCTGCTTACACCTTTTGCTCCCCATATTGCTTGCGAACTGTGGTCAATGTTGGGTTATAGGGATGTGATTCTGACTCAAAGCTGGCTAGTCCACGATCCTAGTGCCTTAATTGTCGATGAAATTACCCTAGTGATTCAAATCAATGGCAAAGTCAGAGGGAATATTCAGGTTCCTGCATCATCAGATAAAGTTGCCTTAGAAGCATATGCCCGAAATTCTGAAGTTGCTCAAAAATATTTAGAAGGGAAGGAAATCAAAAAAGCGATCGCAGTTCTCGGCAAATTAGTTAACTTTGTTATCTAAATCTGGAGTTTGGAAGATTAGGGCTTGGATTTTTGTATTAGTTGTTTAGAAACATCTATCCAGTCCTTACCCAGTTTTATGGTTACATCAGAATCTAAATCTCCTGTGGATTCTAGGACTACCTCTCCTACCCCCAGAGCATTACGAACCTTTTCAGCACTAGTGCGATCGCCACTTTGAGCAATAATTTGCGTCTTCTCTAAAATAACAGTACGGGGAATATCATCGGCAAAGGTTTGGGTATAACCAGCCTTAATTAAAGCCTTAGTTGCAACTTTGACGCGATCGGGGAAGTAAGTTGTGTCTTGAACTACAACCCGCAGATTGGCAGGAGTAAAATCTTCTTCCTTCTCTTTATTTACTTCTGAGTAAGCGTAAACGACATTAAAATGCTCTTTCATTAAGTAGATAAGGCGGCGATCGTCCACAATCCAGTAGCTGAGGGGAAATTCATTGGGGGTACTAAATCGACCTGGTAGTAGCAACATTTTTGTATCTTTACGATCTATTTTTGAAACAAAAGCCGCTAGTGCTAATAATTCCTGCACTGACATATTCGTATCGAGATTTTGCTTGATAACAGCCAGAATATCGGGAATGCGTGGAACTGTATCTATCCTCAGTTTTTGTGAAATAAGGGCTCGAAAAAATGTCTGTTGGCGTTGAACCCGCCCAATATCCCCTAACTCATCATGGCGAAAACGCATATATTGAATCGCTTTACTGCCATCTAATACCTGTTGCCCTTGATTTAGGTTTATGTATAAATGCTGACTGTCATCTTGATATTTCATGCGCTTAGGAACATATATATCCACGCCACCTAAGGCATCTATTAATTGCCCAAAACCTTCAACGTTAACCCGCATATAGCGATCTATTTGGATATTTCCAACTAAATTACTCACAGTTTTAGCTGAAAGTAATGCCCCACCGACATAGTTAGCTGCATTAATTTTTTGGACTCCATAACCCGGAATCTCAACTCTGCTATCACGGGGAATAGATAGAGCAGTGACTTTTTTGGCAATAGGGTCAAGCCGTAATAGGATCATGGCATCACTTTGCCCATCCAGACTAGAGTTCGTTTGGGCTAAGTAGCCCTCCTTGGGGACTGAATCCGCATTGGCTAAGTCCGAGGTTAGAACAATAGTGCCCATAATCAGCACATTAACTGGACGAGTTAGTTCTGGAAGCCCGAGCGTAGCTGTAGCAAT
>JBBQHY010000357.1:0-1920 GCA_038324415.1 Pseudanabaenales cyanobacterium
AAACTATCTTCCTACAGATTTGCGGAGGTAATAGCTTTTGTTGCTTTTATAGAATAATTCTATTTGAATTTCGCATACCTACATGTGTACTTATAGTCTTTATTACCTATAATTTAATTGAGCAAGAATTAAGCAACGTCAAATCTTAGAACATTAAAAATACCTGTGACTGATCAAGCTCTAGACGGTTCTATTCTGATCCTTGCTGCCCTTATAGATTTTGCAGTTGGTGACCCCATTAAGTTACTGCATCCTGTTCAGGTCATAGGATGGGCGATCGCATTTTTTCGAGACTTAACCATAACTAAAAAAAGTCCTAAATTCTCACCCCTAGTTATGAAAATATTGGGAGTACTATTGGGGATTACGCTCATAGTCGGCAGTGGCGGCATCACTTGGTTAATTATTACCTTGGCATGGCAATTAGATTTGAGGCTGGGAATTATAATTTCTAGTATTTTACTGGCGAGTTGTTTTGCTGGAAAAAGTTTAAAAAATGCGGCTCAGGATGTTTTGGTAGCCCTGGAATCCCATAACTTACCCGAAGCTCGGCGGCGTTTAAGTCGATATGTGGGACGAGACACTGAAAATTTAACTAAACCAGAGATTTTACGGGCAGTCCTCGAAACTATTACCGAAAATGCAGTTGACGGAGTTACAGCTCCACTTTTTTATGGATTTATCGGATTTCTTTTATTTTCGTGGAATGGGGTGTCGATCGCAATGGCATACAAAGCTGCTAGTACCCTAGACTCAATGGTGGGTTATCGGCAGTCTCCCTATACCGATTTGGGTTGGTTTAGTGCTAAAACCGAAGATTTTTTAACTTGGCTTCCCTGTCGTTTAACGGTTTTTACCTTAGGATTAATTTCAGGCAAACCTTTAACTGTGTGGAGAATCTGTCAACGGGATGCAATCGTCGATCCAAGTCCCAATTCGGGCTGGAGTCAATGTATTTATGCAGCAATTCTGGAAGTCCAGATGGGAGGTGAAAATCAATACCAAGGGCAATATAAATTTAAACCTTTACTGGGTGACAATATTGATCTAATTACTGCCAACAAGGTTAAAGAAGCTCTAAATTTGACTCGAATTTGTTGTTTGCTATGGTTGTGTTTAGGGATGATTTTGATCTTGCTCCGTCCATAGATAAAATAAATGTTTGATATTCGGATTGTGCTAGTGGAGCCAGCAGGAGCATTGAATGTCGGCTCGATCGCTAGGGTGATGAAAAATATGGGGTTGTCGCAATTGTGGCTAGTTAATCCTCAGTTTGATCTAGAAAGCGATCGCTATGCCAAAGCAGCACAGGATATGGCGGTTCATGCCCAAGATATTCTCAGTAATGCCAAAATTGTGGATGATTTACCCCAAGCTTTAGTGGGTTGTCAAAGGGCGATCGCTACCACTGGACGGGCAGAAGTTAAAGTCGAAACTCCAGAACAGGGAATTAGGTGGTTATTAGGACTTGACTCTAATTGCTCAGATGATTCTGGGGAAAATTTTGAAGAGGTGAATCAATCAGTGCCATCGGGAGCGATCGTATTTGGGCGTGAAGATCGGGGCTTAGATAATGCCGAATTAGCCTATTGTCAAAAAGTTGTGCAAATTCCGGTATCGCCCATTTATCCATCCATCAATTTGGCGCAGGCAGTGGCAATCTGTTGTTATCAGGTGAAAATTTTAGGATCTAAGGCGATCGCTTATCCATCCATCCCCATTGATCCTGAAGCTTCCCTAGCCCGAATCGAGCATTTAGAGGCTTACTATCGAGATCTAGAAACAGTTTTATTAAAAATTGGCTACCTTTTCCCCCATACTGCCTTTACGCGAATGCAAAAATTACGACAAATATTTAATAAAGCTAACCTCACAAAAACTGACATTGATATGTTGCGAGGCATCATCCGTCAGA
Source organism: Pseudanabaenales cyanobacterium (assembly GCA_038324415.1). Lineage (GTDB taxonomy): Bacteria > Cyanobacteriota > Cyanobacteriia > Pseudanabaenales > Pseudanabaenaceae > PCC-7502. The sequence continues at coordinate 1,916 of JBBQHY010000357.1, forward strand.
TCAAC
>JBBQHY010000358.1:0-1879 GCA_038324415.1 Pseudanabaenales cyanobacterium
CGCTCATGCTCCGTTCAAAGGAAAATATTTTATTACATTATATTAACCTAATAGAATTACCAGTGGTGGCTCTTTCTACCTCACTAAATCATCAATCTATCGGCTTAAAGCATTAAGGAATTGCTGCATTTGCCCGATTAAAGATGGCTTTTTACCTGTGGCTTTACCCATAATTCGATTTAGATCATCGCCAACGGGTCTTTCTGTACCTTCATGGATTAGTTCCATTTTTGGACTTTGATCTGGGTTCTCGCCTAGATTTTTCTCTTGCCACACCTGCCAAGGCTGAGGATAGCATCGCCATACTGCACCACCATCTAGGGGTTGAATATAGTAGCTAATTTCAAACACGCTTAAAAAGCGATCGCGCATTCTTCTTGCTGCTAACCCTAACCCAACTTCACTATTTTCTAACTTGGGATTGAGCATCACAAAAGGGCGATCGCCAATTAGTGGTAATAATTTTTCAATGCCATCGACTTCGACCGAGGTGGGGGATATTAACAAAAATGCCTGAGATTCAGGACGAGTAGCAGCCCTACCCTCATTTACACCCCGCATGGAAATATCCCGCAAAACTTCCGATTTAGCCCAATCTCGTTTAGCCAAAGCAGCCGTTCCTGCATCGGCAAATAAAGCCTGCCAAGTTTGACCATACTTTTCCGTAAAGGCTTGGGCAAAAGTTAGGGCGATCGGCAGTTGTGCTAGTTCAGGAAAGCGCATATCAATTTGAATCCGCATACAACCTGCATTAATTGCTAGCATAGTCGCTGCGATCGCCTGTTCAGTTGCATCTTCTAAGGTGTCAGGTAATTTGATCATTTATTTTTAATTAGTCGGAAACCTGCACTCCTCTCCAGAAAGAAATATAACCTTCTATATTTTTAGCGGCATCCTTAGCTTTGGGATAATACCAAGCGGCATCTTTGTTTTCCTTACCCTCGACAACTATAGTGTAATAGTTAGCAACGCCCTTCCATGAGCAGGTTGTGTGGGTAGTGCTTTCTTTGAAAAATTCAGATTTAATAGATGATGGCGGAAAATATTTATTCCCTTCCACGATTTCACATTTATCGCTTTCTGCCAATACTACGTTATGCCAAGTTGCTTTAGTCATAGGTAAATAAAATTATTGAAAATTAGTTTATTTAGTTTAATTACTGGAGTCTTGATTATAGATGGGATTATTACACTGAAGGTGGAGGTGTAGCATGATTTTGGTGGCGGGTATCCGTGATTAACCAGTCTAAGGCAGCAGCCTGCAAGTCAATGGTGGCTCCAGTTTTGTCCACACAGTAGCGACCGAATACTAATTTATCCACAAGATGTACATCGGACAGGCGAGAATATTCAAAAATTACGCTGCGCTCGACGTCGGCACCCGTACAAATATGACAGTTTGGTCCAATCATTGTTGGTCCGACAATCTTCACTCCATCCTCAATGTGAGTCATGGCACCGATGTAAACAGGACCCGTAATATCAACTTTATCCCAATTCACCGAGACATTTAGCCCTATAAATATACCTGGCTTAACCTCATGACCTGGTACTCTAACATTATTAATTTTGCCCTTGAGCACGTCTTGAATTGCTTGCCAATAGTCTGGAACCTTACCAATATCTACCCACTGAAAATCCATGGCGATCGCATAGAACGGAGCATTAGCAGCTACTAATTTAGGAAATAAATCTGCCCCAATATCGAACTGTTCTCCAGAGGGAATGTAGTTAAATATCTCTGGCTCAAAAATATATATTCCTGTGTTGATATTATTGCTGCGGGCTTCTTCAATACTAGGTTTTTCTTGGAAGTCTAAAATTCTGCCATCTTGATCGGTAACCACAACGCCATAGCTGGAAACTTCTTCCTTGGGGA
>JBBQHY010000359.1:0-1816 GCA_038324415.1 Pseudanabaenales cyanobacterium
GGTGGTCGTGTCTTCTTTTTCTGCGGCAACAACGGTTCAATAATGAACCATTCATTATCGGTCAAACTGCTTGTATATTCTATCTTTGACAACTTTTTTACCTCTTTTTGTTATATTATAAGATATCAAATGGGTTCTATAGATTAACTTGATTGAGGATAGCACCTAGGCGATCGTAGTCATCTTTAAGCAAAATGCTGAGTTTTCGTCCTGATTCTACAAGCCACGGGCGATCGCCCTTTCGAGATTGATAGGTATTGCGTAAAATTGCAGCCAGAAGTTCATCCACTGGGGCACCAGTAATTTGGGTCAGGGTTCTTAAGAAGTGCAGTTCTTCGGTAAAGTTGTTTATTTCATTGATAGTACAGGTATAGACAGCCTGATGAATTTGGGGAGGTTGGGATGGTAAATGTTGATAGATTCTGGCTCCAGACTGGAACCCTAAAATCGCTACTTTAATTTCAGTTTTGAGCATGGCAAAGATTTGGGGCTGTTGTTCTCGCAATTCGCTTAGGGATAATCCCAAGGCAACTGCTCTATGTACTGAATCTATAGGCATGGTGGTAGCGTGATAAACCACACCATAGGTGATGACATGATCAATATCGGCGATCGCCTTTACCCAACTCCCAAAGGCAGGCATAATTGGAAAACTCAAGTCCTTGGGTTCTAGACATTGGGCAACAAACTCGGTAGATGAGGTCTCAACCACTTCGGCGATTTGCGTAGATTCAAGTTTTGCTGTAATCATAATTCTTGACCTTATGTAACATTAGATAATAGGTGCGAAAATTTTTATAGATAGAGAAAATGCTTTTAGCCCAAGAACGAACTAAGTTAGACCCTACAGACGATGCTCTTTTTTATGAGTATCCTCGATTTGTGACTCATGTTGATACAGGCTTTATTCAGCAGTTAACTAATTTGTATAGCGATCGCCTAAAACCCAAAACTCGAATTTTAGATTTAATGAGTAGCTGGGTGTCGCATTTACCAGAAGGGATGGAATTTGAGCATATTGAAGGTCACGGACTGAATGGTGAAGAGCTTGGTCGCAATCCCCGCTTTGATCATTTCTTTGTGCAAAATCTAAACCAAAATCTGCAATTACCATTAGCTGACAATCAATTTGATGCGGTTTTAAATACAGTTTCAGTTCAATATTTACAGTATCCTGATGCTATTTTTTCAGAAATTCAAAGAATTTTGAAGCCAAATGGTGTTGCTATTTTCAGCTTTTCTAATCGCATGTTTGCTCAAAAGGCAATTCAAGCATGGCGAGATGGATCGGAGCAAAAACGGGTAGAGTTGGTTAAGTCCTACTTTAATTCTGTAAAGGGTTTTAGTGTGCCTGAAGCTGTAATTAGTGGATCTAAACCTAGTGTTAACTTTTGGGATTGGCTAAATCCTGCGTCTGGCGATCCTTTTTATGCGGTTATAGCAACTAAAATTTCAACCACTTAATAAAATTATTTTTAAAACCTCAAAACCACTGAAGTATCGACAAATAAGGAGGTTATAGTTACTCCCTTTCCAGCCAAATATTAGTACTTTTGGGGGTGTGGGAGCTGCTCCGAAAATTGTGTCGGGGTTTAACCCCTTAACCCAATTTAAATTAGGTATATTCTTACTGGAGTTTAGACTAATAAGTACCTCTAGCAGGAAATCTCCCGCTAGTTAAAACTGACCGGATAAGTTCGTAAATCCGAAAATTATCTATGAGGCGATGTCTTCAGGCACTTTCTTTATCTTAGAAAACCCTTTTTTGACCGTTGGACAGTAAGGACGTTTGCTTCTTGTTTTCCCGATAGGCCAA
>JBBQHY010000360.1:0-1734 GCA_038324415.1 Pseudanabaenales cyanobacterium
TTTGATCATTTCTTTAAGAACCTAAATCCCAAGATTTAATCACCATTTATTTCAGATATAGCTTTTATTTCTTTTGTTTCATCTGAAGTATTCTGTAAATCATTGGTAATAATCACCACCGTAATATTATCCCTACCGCCTTTGGCTTTTGCCATATTAATTAAAGCAGTTCCTGCCTCCTCACAGGGACGGATATTTTTTAACTGATTGGCAATCCGTTCATCGCTTAGTTCCTCGGTTAAGCCATCAGTACAAATTAACAAGCGATCGCCTGGCTGAAAATCCACATTTGCCGCAGTAATTTCTTCAATATCCTCTCTACCCAAACACTGCATTAACATATGTCGCCAAGGGTGCGATCGGGCTTCTTCAATGTCAACAGTCCCAGACTGAATAGCTTTGGCAATCCAAGTATGATCGCTACTTATTTGTTCTAATTTTGCGCCCCTGAGTCTATATAAACGGGAATCCCCAATATGGCAGTACCAAGGCTGATTATCCTTAAACAGGAGTATTACTATAGTTGTCCCCATCTCGCGGCGGACAGGATTCGCTTCTTGATCTTTGAGGATAGACTCATTAGCAAGGGAGATCGCAGCTTGCATGAGGTCTTGGGGACTAAGCTCTTGATCCCATTTAGTCTCTAGGTAGTTTTTAACCACGTCTACAGCAATTCTACTAGCCTCTTCGCCTCCCGCATGACCGCCCATACCATCAGCTACGACAAAAAAGCGCCCCTCGGTATCTATCCAGTATGAGTCTTGATTTGCTGATCTTACACAGCCCACATCGGTATTTCCCGCAAATACTAGTTTCATAGCTTAGCTTCAGGTTTATTAAAATGTTTTCTCAATCCGATCCATGCGTACTAGCATCCTTAAGGTTGTAATTATACATATACTTCCCAAAATTAAAGCGATCGCTGCTAACCAATCCCAATTTGTTACAAGCAGAATTGTTGCCACTAGAACTAAGCCAATCCCAATAATTGCATAGATGGCACTGGTTCCTACGCTACTAATTCGTCGCAGTAGTCTATCTGTTTCCTGCGATCGCACCCTGATTTTAATATCTCCACGCTCTAGTTTGACAATGGTTTCCTCAAGGCGGCGGGGTAAATTTAAGGCCGTACTGCCATTCTGGGCGGCTTGCTTACCAAACTCACCCAATAAATCACCAAATAAACCCGAACCTAAACCGCCATTATTATTTCCCATTAAATCTGTAGCAAAGGGTTTTGCCACCTCCATAAAGTTAAAATCTGGATCGAGCCCTTTTCCTAATCCCTCAAGGGTTGATAATGCCCGTAACACAAAGGTAAATGCCGCGGGAAAACGAAAAGGCTGGGCGTAAGCCACTTCAAACAAATCATCACTGATTGCTGAAATCGACTGATTTTCCATAGGCTTACCCATGAAATTATCCAACATAAATTGCACAGAGCGGCGGATCGGGTCTATATCTCCCGAAACTTCTAAGGCTCCCAATTCCACCAGAGATGAAATGACAAGATCGGCATCCTTTTGGGCAATACCAAAGAAGGTTTTGAGTAATTTTTCCTTGGTCAATGGTTGAATTTGCCCCATCATGCCAAAGTCATAAAAAATTAGGTCACCATTGGTGGTCACTGCTAAGTTACCAGGATGAGGATCGGCATGGAAAAACCCATCGGTTAAAAGCTGACTGAGATATGCCTCGGCTCCCAAGCGGGCAATAATTTTGCGATCTATACCT
>JBBQHY010000361.1:0-1723 GCA_038324415.1 Pseudanabaenales cyanobacterium
GCATTATAAAAATAAAATCTATATTTAAAGCGGGTTCGGGGCACAGCCCTCAAACTCCCTCCCACTATGTTTCTATAAATTTGAGTGCGTAAGTCCTAAATTCAAAAGATTTTAATTGATCTTGTTTGAATTTTCCAAAAATATGGTTAATATGTGAACGTGAGTGTGTAAGAAAAATTGTGACTGCAAATCGACCGACAAAGCTAAGGGCTAAAAGTTCTAATTCCGAATCTGATTCTGAACCTTCTGATCAGATTTCTAAAGTAAATGATCGGATTCGTTCTGCTCGAAAACCAAATAAGAAATCTTTTGTTTATCCATTTTTAGGATTTTGTCTGCATTTTGCGATCGTAGGGTTGGGCTTAAGCGTAATTACAGGTTCATCGATCGCCTTCCTGAATAAAAATACCGTACCGACGATCGCCGCTAATGTTGAAGTGCCGCCTCCCGAAGTTACCGAACCCAATCCCCAAGTTCCGCTCCCAGTTTCCAAAACTGAATTAACGGCATTAACCCCTAAAATTAACGCCCTGACTAAAACCGAACCCAATATTTCCATGCAAGTATTTTTAACGGATGTGGATAGTGGGGGCTATGTCAGTATTAAAGGTAGCAATGAGATCGCCGCCGCTAGTATGATTAAAATCCCTGTCCTAGTGGCATTTTTACAGGATGTAGACGCTGGAAAAGCCCGACTAGATGAGCAGCTAGTAATTAGTAAAGATGTAATTGTGGGGCATGCTGGGGGCTTGCAGTATGAACCCGTAGGTACCAAAATCTCCGCCCTTGAAACCCTAACTTTGATGATTATTATTAGTGACAACACTGCTACTAATATGATTATCAAACGCATAGGTGGGATAGAGGTCGCAAATCAAAGATTTAAAAGCTGGGAGTTAGTTTCCACGGTAATTCGGAATCCTTTGCCCGATCTAACTGGTACCAATACCACAAGTCCCGAAGATTTAGTAAATTTGTTATCTATGGTGGAACAAGGTAAGCTACTTTCCCCTCGTAGTCGCGATCGCCTAATGGATATTATGCGCCAAACTAAAACAAATACTCTCCTCCCCCAAGGTATTCCCCCCGAAGCCAAAATTGCCCATAAAACTGGAGATATTCAATCTGTGGTTGGTGATGCAGGAATTATTGATATGCCTAATGGTAAAAGATATTTAATCTCGGCGATCGCTAAACGACCCAGTAACGATCAAAGGGCGAATGAATTAATTCGTAAAATTTCCCGTACGGTCTATAACCATCTCAAAGATTTACCTGCATCAAATCCTACGCCAAATAAAGATATATAAGCTAACCCTCTACTTAAAATGGAAAGGATGAAAACAGATGAATTATGGACTTAAGCAGTTCCCACTACCGTCTAAAAAGGTTGTAAGGTGCTGACAATTACAAAACAAAAATACGAATTTTGTTACATTAAATGATTAAATTTCTCTAAATGAATTGAAGACTAAGGTCTTTAACCATTTATTTTTGCCAAGAGTAGACAAAGCTGTTTTCATAACTAAACTAAATTTTTTGTAGGAGCTGACCAGCTTGATTCCTCTGAGTGTTCTCATTATTGCCAATAATACTAATCTAAGTTCTTTACTAAGCTGGCACCTCCAACAGGTTGGGTATTATATTTACCAAAGCCATAACTTGCCCCAAGCTAAATCTCTGTTGATACAATACCAACCTAATATTACTATTTTGGACTTGG
>JBBQHY010000362.1:0-1696 GCA_038324415.1 Pseudanabaenales cyanobacterium
TGTTATCCATATTCTTAAATATTTTTTTGGTGAATTATTTAAGTTTACAAGTCTTACGGTCACGGGTTCAAATATCTAGAAATGTTAAGCTTGTAACTAAATTTTTTAATCAGAAAACCTAAGCATCAGGACTATTTTTAAGTATGAATACTACTACTGATATTAAAAGTAAAATTCAATCCCAACGCCAGTTTTTTAACACTGGTATAACTAAAGAGCTTAAATTTCGCTTAGCCCAACTAAAACTATTAGCGGAAATTACTGAAGCAAATGATCAAAGGATTTTAGATGCCCTGAAAGCGGATATGCAAAAACCAGCGATCGAGGCGTACGGTTCAGAAATTTTACTTGTCCTTTCTGAGATTAAATATTTCCTCAAACATCTTAAAAGTTGGGTAAAACCCCAAAACGTCCCAACTCCCCTCAACCAGTTTATTGCCAGCAGCTATATCTACACCGAACCTGTGGGCGTAGTTCTAATTATTAGTCCGTGGAATTATCCCTTTCAGTTAGCCATTGCGCCCTTAATTGGAGCGATCGCTGCGGGAAATTGCGCCATTATCAAACCCTCAGAATATGCACCTCATACCTCTGCTCTTTTAGCCGAACTAGTAAGTAAGCATTTTGATCCCCAATCTATAGCTGTAGTCGAAGGTGAAGTTGAGGCAAGTCAAGCACTTTTGGCAGAAAAATTTGATCATATTTTCTTCACAGGTGGCACCGAAGTCGGCAGAATTGTCATGGGTGCGGCAGCCAAGCATCTTACGCCCGTAACCCTGGAGCTAGGTGGAAAAAGCCCAGCTATTATTGATTCTGACTGTGATTTAGACTTAGCGGCAAAGCGGATGATTTGGGGCAAGTTTTACAATGCGGGACAAACCTGTATTGCCCCTGATTATGCTTTAGTCCATGAATCCGTAAAATCTTTAGTACTATTAAAAATTAAAGATTATTTAACTGAGTTTTATGGTGAAAAGCCCGATCAAAGTCCTGATTATGCTCGCATTATTAGCGATCGCCAATTTGATCGCTTAGTTGGATTATTAGATCAAAATTCTCAAATTGTAATTGGGGGACAGAGCGATCGCACCTCTCGTTATATTGCCCGACCATAGTTGAGGTTAAGTATCTAAATAGTAAGATCATGGAAGAAGAGATATTTGGACCAATCTTACCTGTAATTACCTATAAAGATTTGAATGAGGCGATCGCTTTTATTAATGCTAAACCTCGTCCCCTCGCACTTTACTTCTTCTCAAATAATCAACAACATCAAGAACGAGTTATTAAAGAAATTTCCTTTGGTGGGGGCTGTATTAACGATACAATCATGCACCTGTCTACTCCAGAGTTACCCTTTGGCGGCATAGGTAATAGTGGCATGGGTAGCTATCATGGCAAGGCATCTTTTGATACTTTCTCCCATCGCAAGAGCATCCTTAAAAAATCTTTTCTGTTTGATCTGAAATGGCGCTACCCACCCTATAAAATTAGTTTTGAATTAATGAAGAAATTAGTCAAATATTTACTTTAGGCTTCACCATTGCTAATACTGCATTTCTAGTTAAAGATTACTGTTGTTATGGTGTGTGAGGGCTGCGCCAACTGGTGTGATGGAGTTTCACCTCTTAACCCCATTTAAATTAGTTATATTCTTAGAGGAGGAAGGAATTATCAACTTCTTCAATGGTCTGGG
>JBBQHY010000363.1:0-1539 GCA_038324415.1 Pseudanabaenales cyanobacterium
CGACGTAAACCTTCTACCTCTGTGACTGGGGTATTTGTTTCGACTAGGTTAGTGTTGCTGTTGATATTCATCTCTTTGTTAAACCAGATTTTGCCTCTTTTGGCAACTCCCCTATTTTATCAGTGGTTATTGAGACGTTACTAAGATACTTAATTATTTTAAATATATATATACTCCCTTCCCACCATAGAAATATACACAGTTTAAATGGGGTTAAGGGGCAAAGCCCCTTCGTGGGGGCTGCGCCCCCACACCTCCAAAAGACTAATCTGTGACTGGGAAGGGAGTAGTCAATTCTAGCTAAGTATTTTGCAACTTATTTCGGCTCTATAGGTATGGTTACTGAGAAAATTGAGCCTTTTCCCACTTTACTTTCAACGAAAATTTGCCCCCTATGAGCTAATACTAGTTTGTGGGTAATTGCTAGTCCCAGCCCTGTACTCGATTCTCCTGCTGTAGATTTGACGCTAGTTAGAGAAAAGGGCTTAAATAATTTCTCGCGTTCTGAGTCGGGAATACCCTGACCATGATCTTCAACTGTAAAAAAGACTTGATTTTGATCGCTGGTAACGGAAACCTTGACGATGGTGCCGTTATGGGAAAATTTAATAGCGTTACTAATCAAATTGACTAAAATTTGCTCAAATTTATTACGGTCAATTCTAATAGTAGGAAGCGGTTCTTTTACTATTAATTTAATTTGAATGTTTTTCAACTTAGCAATCATGCGATAGCGATTAACAATGCGCTCCACGTATTCTTTAATATCTAAGGGTTCCAATTGCAGATTAAGTTTGCCAGATTCGATCGCTGAAATATCTAGGAGATCTTTGAGCAGAGATAGCATAAAGTCAGTTGCCGATTTAATATCAGAAATCAGTTCAGTTTGCTCTAGGTTTAAATTATTCTCACATAGCAATAAATCAGACATGGAGTTGATTGCCGATATAGGATTACGAAGGTCGTGGGTAGCCATCCCTAGAAAGTTATTTTTTTCTTCGTTTAGCTTTTCTAAGTTCTGATTAGTTGCCTGAAGTTGAACTTGGAGCGATCGCAATTCCAGATGGGTTTTGATCCGTGCCAAGACTTCTTGGGGTTGAAAGGGTTTAACAATATAGTCCACACCACCAGCATCAAAGGCTCTGACTTTATCGGAAATTTCATCGATCGCACTGACAAAAATTACAGGAATATCTTTAGTAAGTTGATCTTCTTTAAGTTTCTGACAAACTTCATAGCCGTTCATTTCAGGCATCATGATGTCTAGAAGAATTAAATCTGGAACGGTAACTTTAACGGCGATTAAGGCGAGTTTACCACTAGGCACAGGACGGACTTGATAACCCTCTTTACTTAGAATATCGACTAAAAGTGCAAGATTTAAGGGTATGTCGTCAACTATAGAGCTCATTTGGTATCTATTCATTTTCAGCAAGTCTAATAAGCATAAGCCTTACAAAGCATAGGTTTAATTTTGCTACTGCATTTAATAGAGTTCTCTCATAGTTTTTTACTAGAATTTTACATCTCTCAACCCAA
>JBBQHY010000364.1:0-1523 GCA_038324415.1 Pseudanabaenales cyanobacterium
GATGAGTACCGGCTCACCCGCGGACTGCCGTTTTCCTCACCTTTACTGTCCCGGCTATCACTATGGAGCAAGGAGATGCCCCGGGGTCGTGGAAGCGGTGGCTTTGCGTCAAGTTTCGGTGCACTCACCGGCATTGGCTCATCCGGACTCGGAGTCCTCTGCAAACCAATCTCCTCTTCGTCCGTCTCGAGGTTCTGATCGTCTACGTCTGCCAGTGACGATCGCGGAGTACCGTCGCCGTCGTTAGGGGTCCGGTATGATGGGCTGTCTATTCCGGGGTCAGGATTAGCGCGGAGGAAACTGATACCGGGTGTGCTCCGAGATTTCGGGAGGTCATCGTGCGTGGAGAAGAAGGCCTCCTCAGGGTCATCGGAATCCGACTCAAAACTGGTGATTTTGATGACCGGGTGCGCGGGAGGGTCGCTGGGCAGGGGCGTTGGAATGGGCTGGTCAGGCAGACCGGTGGCTTCTAGGCTCTTCTGCCACTCGGAAACTTTCGAGATGCTATGGTCAAGTTCAGTGTTTCGCGGTTGGCATTGCGGCTCGTCGTGAGAATTCAGCCGGGGTAGGGCGCTGTGGGGCCGGCCCGCCGACGGTTCACGGGGGTCCGCTCGGCGGCCGGTGTCACTACGTGTTTCACGATTAATGTCAGTGTCATCGTCACCGGCATCTGACGTCTTATTCTGCGAGGTTTTTCCAATATCGACTGCAACAAAAAAAAGGTTTTCAATATCCATAGACCGAAGGAACCAGAACTCTTTTTGAAAAACAATCAATTCTTAATTTTCGTTCCCACATCATCTGGAAACAAACAAATGAAAAAGAATTACCGGAAGGAACGAACTCAATCACATCACTTCCGACCACTTTCTCCTTCTTGTCAAAATCAGTCGGAGTCTTCGAATCCTCGCGGCTTCTCAACCTGCGATACGGCGACTCCGGCTGCGAAAACGACGCTTTCACAGTCGGTACCGGAGAAGGGTCACGTGTGCGCTCTGTCGAAGAAAGGTCACGTGTGCGTTCTGTCGAAGAAAGGTCACGGCCACGTTCTGTCGACATTTTCCGTTCATATGTGTTTAAAGGTGGCCGATGGGCCTCATAAATATTCGACGCACTGCCCGAATACGAGCGTTTCAATAAGGGGTCGCTGGCAAGGTCAGCCCCTGTATAACGTGAAGACTCGTACGAACCCACACTGCGTCGAGGAACCACGGTGGCATAAGGGTCATGTGAAGAACGTCGAAGATAATTGCTCCCAGTTGTGTAACTGGTCGGAGTCGCCAGATTCCGATAAACGGTTGAACGATTTAGATAATCCGGCGTCGTTGATGGAGAAGTATAAGTCGAAACATAAGGCACATGACTGCTGGTAGAGCGGACCTGTCAGGATTGACAAAAGATAATTAAAATGACTTTGATTTTTAAAAAATTCAAAAAAATCCAAAAATCCAAAAAAAAAAATAAAAAAAAAAATCCGAAAAAAATCCGAAAAAATCAAAAAAAAAATCCGGAAAAAATTCAAA
>JBBQHY010000365.1:0-2801 GCA_038324415.1 Pseudanabaenales cyanobacterium
AAATTTCCCATTTTACGAAAATCCCACCCATTTCTAATTTATTTTCCATTTCCCATCCATTTTACAAAAGTCCCATTACCATTAATATATTTCACTGCACTGTATAATCTATAGAAATCGGTATGTCAAAATCGATCAATCTGGACAGAATCAACAAATAAAGTGACCGAATCAACAATTTTCCGCAGTTAATGACCCATATTCGACAGTTTTCTATCAAATTCAAGGATTTTTTGAAAAAAATTGAGAAAAAAACAACAAAAATCACCATACATTTCTAGGGATTTCCCATTCCACCCATTTCAAAAAAAATCCCACCCATTTCCATCCATTTCTCTCCCCTCCCAGCCATTGCCCATTCCATTAGAAAATGGGAAATGGGATGGAAAATGGGGCCCATTGGCCCATCCCGTTTGAATGGGGAAGGTCTAATGATAAGTAATTGAATTTTCATTTAATTAATTAATTTTAATTTCAACTATTTTTCTTCTGATATTTATTTAATTTACCTTTATTTTGACAGGGATCATTCCGCACGTGATTGCAACAGCGCCACAAAACTGCTTCCCATCAAAGGCGACGGTGATTGAAGGAAAATCTTATTTTTGCATTTTTTTAATTTTTATCTCTGATGTTCATCTTCATCCTATGTTAATGTGACCTGCAAATTGCCTGCAGTTTTGCTCGATTAATTTCTTCCACTGACCCTGTCGATCTCTAAAGCCGTCAGACAAACATTTTTAAATACAGTTGTTCATAACTGGGAACACGATTTATTCCAATGTGACGACGCATTAATATGTGCTTGTATATTTTTGATTAGAAGATGCTCCGCAAATCCGATAAAACATAAAACAAAACCACATAACCCGTAAAATATAATTGTAACAAGTCCATATACTCGCTGCAATTCTGTATACTGTTCAAAAATGTGAGTGGTTAAACATCAAATTTGTGCCGGAACTTCCGTTTTAGATAGGACATCCTGGAAAAAGCTCTCAAAAAAGGCGCACAATAATAGGGTCATATTCGTCTTGTATCATACAGAGGCCACATTACTGGTTTACGTTGTCCGTTAATTGCCGGCGCTGTTGTTGGGGGGAGAGTCTCTCTTGGCTCCCGATCCTGACAGGGATCCCGCCGTAATCGCAAAAAATTGTTCAAATTCTTAATTTTGATGTATTTTTTTTTGTTCGGTCCTATTTTTCTTTTTGCTCGATGACCAGTGAGAGAAAGTCGAACCAGATGCGGAAGACGTCTGGAGTGGGCGCCATCAAGAGGTACGTCTTCTGCACGGTCTTCAGGCAGAACTTGGGCTCTGACTTTGACGAGGAGTCCGATGAGATGGCCAGGATGTGGCGGAATGGTATTACTACAAAGAATATTCTCATTACTACATATAATATTATATATAATAATATATAAGCTGATATAATAATATAATATAAAATAAAATAATATATTATATTGTAATATGTATTATATATTAATATATAATATATAGTATTAATACATGAATTAATGAAAATACATATAATATTATATATAATAATATATGAGCTAATATAATAATATAATATAAAATAAAATAAAATATTATATTGTAATATATATTACATATTAATATATAATATATAGTATTGATACATGAACTAATGAACAGGAGTTTTTAAATTGATCTGTACCTTGTGCTGACCCGTGTTCCTTATTTGTTCTGTAATAACACCGAATTATTTGCATTACTTATAGATAATTAAATATAAATAATGAATTTCCTTTTTCGCATTTTATTTACGTTATTTATTATATATTTAATGGTTGTTTAGCACTTACTTATAGTAGATAAGAGTTCCGGCACGCCAGTCAAAGACGAACCTGAATTAAGGCAGGCAAATTTAAAATCGACGTGAATATGCATGATACGGTAAAATATGATATGATAACAATGCATTATTAATTGACCGTTTACGTACCAACGGCGATTCCAGACTTTCCAGCGATGGCTGAGCTTCTGTAGGTAACCACGAATAGTGGTGTCATCCACTTTTACGTAGACTTTTGCCGTCTCTAAATTGAAGCCGTTCATCTCCAGGAAGCTGCGGACACTAAAGTCCGAGCTGTGAATTTGCGCTAGGCTGACTCGCGACTGATTGTTGGGCTACAAAAAATAGCCGATTTTTCGATTCAACTTTAATTGCAGGATACATATAAGGCATCTATGTCGCATTTTCTCGCTGTGATTCATTCAATGAGCAACAAGATTAAATACTCAATATGCGATAGTAATACAACGCCATTATAGTATAGTGTATGAAAACTTTTTACCTGCACGTAAAATTTAGTTGATTTTCTAATTTAAACGGATAATAATGTTTTTAAATTAATATGCATACCGACATGCTATAAGGGAACGATACACAGCTGGCGTAGGGTCTTGATGTGGGGGCGGGACTTACCGCCTGTCTGCGCTCTTAGAACAATAACCTAAGGGACCATAAACATATTACGTAAGACAAAAATCCAGTTTTTCTGACCCCTCTCTCCCCCATGTAAGACAAAATCAATCAATCAACTGGACACTTAACAATGTAAGTAAGATTCCGTTGACCCCCTCTCTCCCCCTCTCCGCCTTACGTAATATGTTTATGGTCCCTAACGTAAGAAGAGGCGTTGGTTGTACGTACACTCGGTTGATGACGTCTAAGGGAAGATAAACATATTACGTAATCAAAGAGGGAGGAGGGGGTCTTTGGCCGTTTGCTTACGCTAATGTTATAGGGTCCAGTTGATTGATTGATTGT
>JBBQHY010000366.1:0-2218 GCA_038324415.1 Pseudanabaenales cyanobacterium
GTTTTTTTCTGGATGGCCAGGTCGTCCTCTTTAATGGCATCAAATTAGGAAAAAACTGAGAAATATTCTCGTGTCATGACGGGCGACGTGTCTGTTTACCCAAACATAAACGCGGCAAGAAAATGACCGTTCGAATACGGGAAGTGCCTACTGTACTGCAGGATCATGTCAGGCGTTCATCGTGTGAGCGCAATCCGATCAGTCAGTCAAGCAGCCAGCTGGTCCTTTCCAGCAGCATCGAATTTACTTGAAGTTAAGAAACATCTCAATTTTAAAGCAATATTCATATGCCATGGGTGAAAAACTGAAAATTCTACGTAAAGGGAACGTTAAATTTTAGAATGATATAAACTAAATTGAAGTCAATTCAAAAGAAATTTGGAAAAAAACTGCTGGCTGACGGGATTGAACGAAATTCAGGCCCCTGTGCCACGGTATTGGGTGTTCTCTTCCCTGTAAAGTTTTTAATCTAATAATTTTCTCGCAGCGGTTTGTGACTTTCGAAACACGGGTCCACAAGTGCGATGTCAAAGAAATTACACAAGCAATCGGAACCAAGCTTCAACTTACCCTTGACGCTCAAATCGCAGTTTCCATAGGGCGGTTGACGAAGGATGATTTCCTGCAAGACAATGGCAAAGCTAAAGACGTCTCCCGCGGGGGTGCCGTTCTTCGGGGCCGGTTCGCGAAGATGTTCCGGCGCGGTCCACAACAACGGACGGAGATCCTCCTCGCGGGCTGCCATGCTCCACATGGCCTTGCTGCGATTGCGCAGTGCCGTCAGGCCCACGTCCGTCACCTTGGCCACCAGCCGGCTGTCCACGAGGCAGTTGGAGCTGCTGAGACGGCCGTGCGAGCCGAACGTCGACGTGTGCAGATAGCACATCCCCTTTCAAGAAAAAAAAATAGCCATGAACACGAGCTGTATAGTATGAAGTGAGACAGTGAAAATGGTGAGGCAAACCTCAATGACGTCGTTAATCAGAGAGTAGCGGAACGACCAATCTAGTTCGAAGGAGTCTTTGCTCAACAAGTCAGCGAGGCTGCCTTTTTGACAGTATTCACTGGAGAAAAAAAATAACGATTATTCGTATACCAGATACAGTAAAACCTCCAAATAAGTCAATGACGAACGCAGTGGCTTTTTACTGTACAGCGGAAAAAACGAACTGATTCGTTACAGAGATTCACGGTGAACCGATTCAGGTACATGGTACCGAGCATGAGACAAACAACCAGAAAGCCGCTGATTACTTCAATAACTTATCGGATGTTTAACTGTATTCTCGAGCTTTTTTAACTCGTCGAAAACAAAGAGGCAAAAATAAAAAATAAAAAAATGTTGTCTTTTAGATGTAATTCAACGTTTCTTTTTCATTTCAAAATATAACTTTGTTGTTGTTGCAATTTGTGGAGTCTGAATCTATAATATATTTGACAAATAAACTACAAGTGACATCCACGTTCACTACTCGTACAAGATAAATCTACAGCTGGCGACGGGTCTTGTTTAGGGGGCGGGGCTTAAAGCCGCATGCCGTACAGCTTAACGGAACAAGGGCACATACAGGATTTAAGCCCCGCCCCCTAAGCAAGACCTGCCGCCAGCTGCAGCTTGACTGACGGGATTGGACAAACATCGAACGTCTGACTGGACAAACAGTCTGCCTCGTAAATAGTATTCGAGAAGTACTGCACAAAGGTACAGCGCTTTATCGGACCAGCAAAAAAAGGTGGTAAAAAAGGGGCCAGATATAGCAAGTTTTTTTCTCAAAGTTCCACATTTTTTTTGAATCAATATATTCGCCAAAATTTTGCGCATTCTAAAATATGATTGATAATGTAGAAAACCCTAATCCTCAACTAGACAATGATATTAATAAAATAATAAACATAGAAAATTTCGTGTTTTATTATTTTCAAATTAAGATTTAGATTCCTTATACTTTCAATCACATCTTTGGGGAATTTATTGATACTATAAATGTACTAGTTTGACAGTAAAACTTGATGTCTGGCCCATATTTTTAGGTATTTTCCCCTGGCCCGATGAAGCATCCTACCTCGTACGCGGTATCACGCGGCATTTTGTCGACTCACGTAATGATACTCTCGAAGCCTGAATCCACGCACAATCCCACAAAACGGTTGACATTGTCATGCATTAAACTGCGGAGCTGTAACGAAAGAACGAGCGATTATATTATATAATAATATA
>JBBQHY010000367.1:0-1611 GCA_038324415.1 Pseudanabaenales cyanobacterium
ACAACAATGGAGAATTAAAATTATTTGGCGTATTTTGCAGAGGAATCTACAGTAGAAGGTAGCTTTCGGAATATGGTGATTGAAAAATATTGCCGTAAATATATAAATAGATATAAATATATAAATATATATAAATATATAAATACATATAAATATATAAATACATTTAAATATACAAATATATTTAAATATATAAATATATTTATAAATGTATTTATTATGAATATATTAATTATAAAAATATTAATTATAAAAATATTAATTATAAATATAATTGTTCTAAATATATTTAAATATATTCAATATAAATACATAAATATATTGCAATATTGAACGTACACATGCATGAACAGAAATGACAAAGTAAAAACTTATTCAATTTATAGTCAAGTAATCTAATCAATCAATCAAGCTGATGCCTATTCTGAAATTGATCAAGTCTTACCTGTTCCTGGCTGTCGATTAAGGGCGTGTAAAAAACCACACAATACACGGCAAACACGATCATCCCGAAGATGTTTTGCACCACGACGGCCATGTGAACGGGCCTATAGGTGTACGCGAGCAGCGCCACCACGAACGACAGCAGCGTCAACACGTCGATGCAATAGCCCGCGCAAAACAATCCCCCAAACACTGAATTTAGCACGTCAGAGAAATGCACAATGCTCAAGTGGAGGACAATTACCTCTTGGACGGCTTTGGTGATGGCCACACATTTCGGCCCCAGTTCACCGTCGTAGACCTTGTCCATCTGGCCCTCCTCGTAGTCGAATTTGGCAATCTCAATCATGTCCTCCACTTTTTTGTTCATCACACGGATGGAGTCGGCCAGAATTTGCCCGAATATCATCAGCACAACAAACACCTGCAATACAGGGTAACATTAAGGAACGCGATTTGAAGTTCGTGTAATCCCGTCAGGTAAACGTTTCAAGTTAGTGTTATCTCATCAGAAAAATCAATTATTCCTCCAAAATATTAAAACTAAAGCTTAGGAACTTCAAACAGTTTCTGATGGATGCATCTGTTAGAACAGACAACGTTTGATTTCGATTGACAACAACAAGTTGGCAACTGAGTTTTAACCTTTTTTAGCCAGTCTTTTTCATTGTTTATTGCCTTTTTTTCCACTACAATGACGCGCAAAACACAAAAGTACGATTATTTGAATAATTTGAAACAAATCTCTGGCGGATTGAGAAAATCTTCAATCCCGTCAACCGCTGGTTGACGGAAATGCACTAACTTGAAATTTGGAAACCTTTTAGGAGCAGTTAAAACGTACAAGGAGTTGTGTACAATTTTGGACTAAGCGTTTTTTGTCTATAATATTGAACAGTTTTGTTTTGCAAATTACTCACTCATTTTCCGGGTGATCCATGCCCGGATGGTCTCATTCGATCAAGCAAGTCTTGCAGAAAATGCAGCAAGTCGAAAAAGTAATGCTTGCAAAATATGAACAAGTAGATAGTTCGTCTTAGGAAGCCATCTCAAAAACCTGGATATTTTAGATGGATTTTTTTGACCGAATTTGTTTATGTTTTAAAGTCAAGAAGCTAAACTTTTCAAGATCTACGCATTTTTAACAACCTTTTTTCAATTGGTGGA
>JBBQHY010000368.1:0-2079 GCA_038324415.1 Pseudanabaenales cyanobacterium
GACAACAACAAGTATTAAATCCCTTAATACTTGTTGTTGTCCTCTAGGGTCCTTGGCCAGCCGAGAAAGTTGTAAACATGACGCATATTCCTGAATTATTAATTTCATGTTGCGTTACACCGTGTTAATTATGGTCGTGTAGTGATTCAATAGTGACAAGTATGAGCATATCGTGGTGCTTGAAGCAAAACATAATGTTTAATCCCAGAATATAAATCTTCAAATTAACATGCGTCATACTGACACGGCAGTTCGACTGCAGTTCTTGCCTTATTATTTATTATTTCTCAGTATCACGTCAACATTATGGTTTTTAATTATATTTAAATATATTAATATTCTAAAAGTTAAATTTGGTTTTATTAATTATGCAGTATATAATATAAATACAACAGGAAGAACGCAACAAGAATAGAGCGGTGGTGTCATAACTCAATGCAGCTGAGTATCAATGAAAAAATAAGTGAAAAGGTAAAAATGAAAAAGTAAAAATGACGATTGTCCGAGTATATTTATCGGTATGTTTATGTATTTCAAATGATCATACCCGGTTGCATTGTTTTTGCTTTGCAATTTCAGCTATTCAGCAGGAGAATACAAGCAGCGGTTCGATGGGGCCGCAGCCGCGGACCCGTGTCTTCAGCATGGGCCAACAGTCGCGGAGTTCCGTTCTCACCAGCTGCTGGGGACCCATGAGTCCCCTCAATCATCAGCACAACAGCAGCAGTAATGGCGGCGCCTTCTCTTCACATAACCCTAATGCCATGTCTACGTCCGTAGACAGTGGACAAGGCGATAACGGTATGAACTATGAAAATCATTCTGAAGGTGTCAATAAAAAAGACAAACACAGTTTACAGTCACCAATCGTATAAAGTATTGTAGATTACTAAACTGAATTTTTTACTTTGATTACTAATTGCAGTTGCTGTTTATTAATACTCGTATATGCAAGTAAATGATTTGAAACAAAAATTTGAATTTTATCTGAGATAATTGCTTATTTGTTTTATTGAAAATATATTTCCGGATTGATAAGAATATAATTATCTCAAACTGTATTTATTATAATTTATGATATACAGAGTATTTAATATTGAATTTAGAACGCCAGTTCTAAATAGCTGTCTGTTATTTGTACTGGAATTTATATTGTGGATCATACATTCGTCGTGGGCGTTCCGGAGATTATTTTTATAAGGTCATCCAACATACAGATTGATCATGTTTGAGTTTCGAAAGTAATACAGTTAGGATTATATAGAGCATTTGGACTTGAATTCTATATTTTAATATAGTAAATATGAATATCACATATATGAATCTTTATATACGTATGTCCTAAACTTGGCGAACATTTATTAGTATTCGTTGTAATTGTTACAGCAGACTGATATCCTTAATAAATTGAGGCAGCTACTGTATATTTTTTTGCTCCCGGTCCCAGGCGAAACGAGCTCTCACATGATCCATCTCAGGTCCAATGAGGGCACTTTCATCCTGCTGGACGAGAGCTTCGAGCGGGACCTGCAAATCTTCTCCACCATATCTGGCACCACTGTGCTCACCTGTCTACCCTACATCGCATTCACCGTGTGGTACCTGATGCACAGTGAGTCACACGCTCAGATCCATCCCATCCTCCAAGAGCTTCCCTTTGTCCTAGTGCTGGCCAATACGCTTCTCATTCCCGCCGTTTACGCTCTCAAATTGTGCGTCACATAGTTCGATCCACCCATCAGCACGGGGTTGCTTTAATTGTTGCTCTCCTTCATCTTGGGAACTTTTTACTTTTTTACCCTTTTGGTTGTTTCTTTTTTTGGGCCCCATTTTTTTCACGCGTTGACGAGTTAATTTAATTTAGCTTCGACTGGTTTTTTGTCGCTCAATTGTTTATCATCTTTCAAAGAAATGGATACAATAGGCAAGAACTCGGTTGGAAAAAATACATACAGCGGAGCGCTTTTTGATCTAATTCAGTTTGAGGTACCTACAGTACATACAGAGAGTGAGCCAGCCAAGTTGATACAGGATGACGGAAACAAGTTTCCGTGTCTCGATATTCGTCGGTTTGGCCTA
>JBBQHY010000369.1:0-1741 GCA_038324415.1 Pseudanabaenales cyanobacterium
TCGGCGCTGATCCGCAAGCCGATGTCGTCGGTCGCCCAAACCCCAAACCCCAAACCCCAAACCCCAAACCCTAAAAGTGACCTACTGCCACATATTTGGGTTTATTTCGGTAGGGTATCAATAGACCACCTAATGGAATATAATGGTATCGGGTAAACACATTGCCTACCAAAAACGCTGCAAAGAGACTTATATCAACTTGCCTGACAACCCCAAACCCCCTTTTGAGGAATTTGAATTACTCTTTCGGCAACAGAGCAGAAAAGAAAGCTTAAAGAAAGCAAAGAAAAAATATGGTCGGGGTCCAGGTGCCCGAGAGTTACAGAACAAGGGAAGGCGGAAGGCTTATTCTATTAAGGCAGCAGCTGCCTTAAAAACGTCGCTCAATTTTTTATCACAACCTTCACAAAACCGAACCAAAATTCAAAACACGAAAAACAATATGGCCATTATTGAACTAAAACCTGTCTTGGAAGCACATGTTAAAAGAGCTGGCGGACAAAAAGTAACTATTCCTAAAGCCTCTACACGCATGAATAACCGTAACCTCGTCAAGGCTACTTTGGTGCACCAGTACACCCAAAAGACTCAAAACATTCATAACAAATATTTTTGTGCAAAGTGTATTAACGCTCTTTGTCTAGTAGCCAGTCAATACTTTGATCTCAAAGCCAAAAAGAAACAAGTGTGTGAGATTTGCGGTTCAGATAAAGCTTTCAAATTGCTTACTGTAGGTCAAGTCGTTAAGAAATTCGCTCCGCAATTTTCAAAAAAATCCATTCAAAAATTTGAAAAATGTCAACAACCAAAAGAGACCCTAAAGCAAAGATGGAACGCTACTAGTCTTAATGACTTTAATCACATAGGCCTGATGATATATAAGCTATCTCAAAACAACCCAATTGTCAAAAGCTTGCAGGCATTAGACGGAAACATGCTCAAAATGACCCCTCTCGTAGATTCAAAAAATGACCGTTAAACATCATAGCGCATACAACCGAATGGTCACGTTGTTGTTAGGGACGTACTATCTACAATACCATATTCGTAAAATGTACTCGACTTTTGTAGTGCAAAGTTACAAAATGTGAGTAATTTGTAGTCAAAACCATGATGGCTGACTGAAGTTACATCCCAGGGTCCCGGCTTTTCAATGAATATCCCCTTAACACTTACCACACCCCTCCATCCCCTACTCTGCGCTGCACAAATCTGTCCTTACTGCCTGAAGTTCAACTGGTCCTTGCCAAATCCGCAATGGAAAAGTTACCAGTTGGCTTCCATAATGAAGTCGAAATTTTGGAACAGACAGGAAGACGCGCACACGCACTAATCCGCCAAAAGAGATGCCTCGTGTGCTCAGGAGTCGGACACTATGCGTTTCAGTGCAGTTCCAAGAAGACCATGGACAAAAACCTCAAAATAGCGGGTCTGAGTTGTGAATGGGGAGCAGTAAAGTCGTCATATCTCCTCAAGGGATATGTCGAAAGGGCAAAGATCTATAACGCCTTATTGAAGAGTACCGTGGCTCAAGAACTACAGCGCTTTTATCGTCCTACCAACTCTGTTGTCCCGGCTATATTGCCCAAGACTGCCTAAAAACAGGCTATTGATACCCTACCGAAATAAACCCAAATATGTGGCAGTAGGTCGCTTTTGAGGTTTGGGGGTTGGGGTTTGGGGTTTGGGGTTTGGGCGCCAGACACGCCGACCGATGGCGCCTCGATGGGTCCGCAAGGGA